>JAFDJI010000297.1 GCA_019307545.1 Deltaproteobacteria bacterium
CGCGCATCCTGGTGTGGGCCCGTCCGGACCCGTACGACACCCTGCTGGTGCAGGCCGCCGACCGGCTGGCCCGGCAACAGCGCGGCGGCACCCTCACCCTTTTCGACACCCTGCCCCCCGCCCACTCGCGCGAGATGGAGGATGAGCAAGAGGCCTACCTCGACCAGCTCGGAGGGATGTGCCGCGGGGAGTGGCGGCCCCTGCTGATCCCAGCGAACGACCCTTTGGACGTCATCGCCGAGATCACCGAGCACTACGACCTGCTGGTGATGTTGTCACCGGGTGGCAGAGGACTGCGCACCCTGTTCAGGCGCTCCCATGAGCACAGACTGACCGAAGAAGCGCGGTGCTCTGTGCTGCGGATTCGCACCGGCGATGATTCCGCGACCGAAGTGGTGCGCGTGGACGACGAGAGCACCGAAGCGCTGGCGGTGGAGTCCTTCCTCCAGAGGGCTGCCGTGGTGCCCCTCCTCCCGGTGGCGAGCAAGCAGGCGCTATACGCCTCCGCGGCCCACTACCTGGGCCGCGCCGCGGGAGTCGAGCCGAGCCCGTGGACTACGGGGCGCGCCCCAACCGGGAAGTCGAGGTGCTCATCGTCGTGCTCGGCTCTCACCGCCACCGCCAGATGCATCTCTGGCTCCTGGAGCGCGTGACGCGCATGATCCTCCACCACGACCTGGCGCCACAACTTTGGGCATCACGCAACGCCGAAGCCATGCGCAATGCCTTCCGAGCGGCGGCCGAGGAGGAGGCCGACCAGAACCCGGAGTAGGTGGGTCCCCGGCGGCCGGGTGTCAACGGTACAGAAGGTCAGGGCTTCTTGCCCCCCGAAGCGAGGACCGTCAGCTCGACGAGGAACTGGTCGGGTCGCGGGTCGGACAGCTCTTCCACTGCTCGTTCGAGGAGGGAGCGGTCGAAGGCTTGCCCCAGGATCTCGTCCAGCCCGGAGACAGTGTCGAGCCAATTCTGACGATACGCCTCGAAGGCCGACTCTCCTGCCATGCAGGCGTGGGGAACCACCTCCACCCGCACCTCGGCGAGTTCCGCCCGGACCATCGCCGGACCGAGGTGCAACCCCTGGGAGGGCCCCATGTCCCGCTCGCGCATCACCCGCATCGCCTCGGCGAGGACCTGCGAAAAGGCCTGCTTCTCCGGTGAGAACCAGATCCCGTCGTGCACCATCTCGTAGGCGACCACCCGCCCCCCCGGCCGCGCCACCCGGGACATCTCCGTGAGGAACAACGCCGGGTCTGGGGCGTGGACCAGCACGAAGCGGCAGAACACGAGGTCGAACGCGTCATCGGGAAAGGGAAGGTCGGTGAGATCACCCCGTTCGAAGCGCAGGTTGGAATGCCGGCCCTGCTTCTGGGCATAGGTGAGCCGCCCCTCGTCCATGTCGACGCCGACGACCTCGCTTTCGACGAGTCGCTCCGCCACGTGCCGCGTGAAGAACCCTGTGCCACAGCCCACGTCGAGCACCCGGGCCGGCGCCTCGTCGAGGAAGGGCTCCAGGAAGTCGGTGCCCCCATAGAGACGCCCCTGCCGCTCGAGGCGGGCGGACTCGGAGGAGCAGGAGGGCAGCACGTAGTCCTGGTCGTGCGAGGCTGGCATGGCGTGAGGTCTCCCCGGCTGCGGCGGCACCCGATAGTACTTCGGACCTTCGCCCCTCTTCTCTGCCACGACTGAGGGAGGCGTTTGCCTCCCCAACCCGCGGATGCGGCTATCGTCTCTGTGATGTACGACGCCTTCGACGACAAGCTCCGGCGTCTGCGCGACCTTCACCGGGCCGGCGCAGGCCCCGGTACACGGCTGCAACGATCCGACGTGGTCCACGAGTCGCTGTTGGCCGAGTTGCGCGCGGAGATGGCGGCGGCACTCGGACGCGCTGGGGACAAGGTCAGCGAGGCGCTCGACGAACTCGCGGTGGCCGAACGCGCGCTCGAGATACCGAGCCCGGACAGGGACCCGATCCCGGAATCGCGCAAGGTTCGGTGGGAGGCCTACCAGGTTCGATACGCCCACGCCGAGCGCGCGTTGTGGCAGCTCCGGGTCCACCGCGAGGCCATCGGGTTGTTGCGACATGACCCCTTGAAGCGGCTGTTTCCCCTGCCGCTAAAGCGAAAGCGCGAAGATCAGGACGTCGAGACCCGCCCTGCAACGGAATGACCCATTCCATTCCCCGGGGGAATCATGCGCCCCAGACTCCTCTTTGCCGCCCTCCTGCTGCCCGCCTGCGCCCCCTACGTGGAGGCGACGCTGGGGCCGCTCCCCCTCGAGGAGGTCCGCACCTTCGGCTACCAGATCGAGGCGGTGGACTGGGGCCGTTCCTGGGGACCGCTCACCCACTCCCGGTACGACCTGCTGGTCCTCGAGCCGACCCGCACCGACTTCTCCTCGGACGCCCGGGATTTCGACATCGGGGCGCTGGTCGACGATCTGCAGGGGTCCGCCGGCGGCGACGGCGCGCACCGCAAGCTGGTGGTGGCCTACCTCGACATCGGGGAGGCCGAGGACTGGCGGTGGTACTGGACCTGGTCGCGCGGCTGGGACGGGGCGGGGGACCCCCCTGCGGACTGGCCGGAGTGGATCGTGGCCCCGGACCCGGACGGATGGGAGGGGAACTACCCGGTGGCCTACTGGGACCCCGAGTGGAAGGACATCATCATCCGTGGGGAGGACCACGACTCCGGGGACGGCTACGGCAGCGCGATCGAGGAGGCGATCCAGGACGGCTTCGACGGCATCTACCTGGACTGGGTGGAGGCCTTCGAGGACGAGGACGTCGCCGAGCGGGCGGCCGCCGAGGGCCTCGATCCCGCCGAAGAGATGATCGCCTTCATCGGCGAGATGCGCGCCTGGGCCCGCGCCCGTGACCCGGAGTTCCTGATCATCCAGCAAAACGCCGCCAGCCTGGTGCAGGGACATCCAGAGCTGTTCGAGGTTATCGACGCCATCGCCCAGGAGGCCATCTGGTTCGACGGCATCGCCACCGACGACTGGAGCGAACCAGAGGGACACGACCTCGAGAACGATCGCGACTTGATCGACGAGTACCTCGGCTTCCTCGACCAATACCAGGACGCTGAGCTGCCGGTGTTCGACGTCGAGTACGCCCTCGACCAGGCGGACACCGCGTACGAGCGCTCCCTCGCCCGGGGTTTCGTCCCCTACTGCACCCGCCGCTCCCTCTCTCGCCTCACCACCACCCCACCACCGGCCTACTGACCCGCGGCTCCGGTGAGCAGGGCCTGGATGCCCTCTCGGGTGAAGAACTCGGGTCTCGCCTCGCGCACCCTCCGCGAAGCTGGGGAGGACAGGGTCTCCTCGGGGAGCGCGTCCGCCCCCTCGGGGATCATGGCCAGGAGCTCGTTCAAGGCGGCGCGGGCGACCGCGCGGTCGAACTGGGACGGCGTGCGAGCATTCGCCGTGCTCAACAGTACCGACGCCAGCAGACCCCACTGGGCCGCATTGAGCATCGACGCGCCAATGCCCATGTGGGCCACGTGCGGTATCCGCCGATCGGCGATTCGGTAGGTCCGGGTGAAGCGCTCCCTTTCCACCGTGGGTTCTGGGCCGTCGCCGGCGAAGCGCGGGAACCACGTCCCGACGATGTGGGTGGGCTGCTCGCAGGCCAGAACGACCCGCGGGTTGGCGTCGTAGTGCTCTCGCACCGAGATGACCGAGCCCCTGAGGGAGCGCGCGTGGGCGTACGCTTCTCCCCAGGAGCGCACGGTGGGGTAGGTGCGGTGCCGCTCCGGCAGCTTCCAACTCCGTCGCGCGGCGGCCCGGACCTTTTCGTAGCCCGCGGCACCCGAGAGGATGTCCAGTCGAACCAGGGTACCGTCGGAGGCGACGAACATCTCGATCACCCCACCGCCCGGCAGGGCGTAGGTGCGGAGGTGGGAGCCATCGCGCCCCAGGCGGGTCCCCAGGTGGACCAGTCCCGCACGGTCCGACCCAGCCACCGCGGTGAGCACGTCTTCCGCCATTCCCCCTGGCTCGGCCCGGTCCAGGGCGGATTGAACTGCCTCGGTCGGGTGGCAGCGGCGGGCGAACTTCTCCTCTCGGGAGACCTTGTCGGCCGGAACCACGCCCGAGGCCGCAACCTCCGCAGCCGGGATCAGGTCGTCGGTATCGATCGTCCTGTGGAGGAAGTGGATCACCCCGAGACGCTCTGTGTCGCGTGCCTCCACGACATTGCACCAGTCGGTGTACAGGCTGCTCACCACCGGGTCGCCGGGGAGGTTGCTCTCGATGAAGTGCCGGCCCCCCGGGGCGCTCTTGCGCGGCGCGTCGAGATCTCCCGCCCGGGCGCTGTCCAGCACCGACTTCACCTGACCGAGTACGTGCGGAGCACCTGGGTCCGAGCTCGCCCCGAGGGCCTCTTCGAGTTCCGCGGAGAGCCGTTCGAGGCGCTCTCGATCAAATCCACCCATCCATCGCTTCCAATCGAGGGATCGGTCACCTCTCTATTGGCTTGTGGAGGGTGAGGCCCTCTTCCGCGCCGAACTGAGGGGGCGGCTCGGTGCCCGACACGAGGCTGCCCCGGGAGGAACGAGTGGCATACAGTGGGGCGGGAGCAGGCGATGACCCGACTTGGAGCGCCCGAGAGCGAGCCCGGCGAGGACACCCCGCGAATCGTACCCTCCGTCAGCCGGTGGTCGGCAACCGCCCGAGCCGTCGTCTTGGTGATGGCCCTATCCCTGGCGGTCCTCGGCGGCCTGCTGTACAGCGGCACCCCGGTCGAGGAGATCGAGCCGCCGACTGCCGAGTTGGGGGCGGACGGGCAGGTCAGGACGGACAGCAAGTTCTACACCGCCGTCGTGGAGCACCTGCGGGCAGGCGAGCCCTACTACGCGTCCATGGGGGCCGAGATGAGGGCGGGGAACTTCCCCCGCAAGCCGGTGTTTACCTGGCGCACCCCAGTCCACCTCTCCCTCCTCGCCGCGCTGCCCTCCCCCTGGGCCTGGGTTGGGCTGCTCGCCCTGGTCGTGTTGGGGGCATCAGGGATGGTGACCGCGGCCGCCCACCACCGCCACGGGCACCGGGTCGCCACCGTCGTCCTCCTCTCCACCCTGCTCGGGCTGGTGCCCCTGATCAGCCCGGTCGCCGCCTTGTTCCCCGAGACCTGGGCGGGGCTGCTGGTCCTGGCGGCACTCGGCGCCCACCTGCGGGGCTGGTGGACGTTCGGCGCCGTGCTCGGGGTGAGCGCCCTGTTCTACCGGGAGTTGGCCGCGCCCTGGCTCGTGGCGATGGGCGTCGCGGCCTTGGTCGAGCGGCGTTGGCGCACCGTGGCGACCTGGGCCGTGGGCGGCATCCTGTATGCCGTCTACTTCGGCGTCCACATCTCGCGGGTCGGCGCCCACCTCATCCCCCAGGACGACGGCTGGGTCCAGACCTGGACCAGCTTCGGTGGCGCCGAGTTCATCCTCTCCACCCAGGACTTCTACGCACCGGTCTCCGTCCAGCCACGCCTGGCGGCCGCGGTCATCGTGGCTGCCCTCCTCACCGCGGTTGGCTACGACGACGTCAACAGTCGGCCGATCCGCTGGGGCCTGCTCGTCTGGCTGGCCTTCCTCCTGATCTTCGGACAGTCCTTCAACAACTACTGGGGCTGTATCGGCGTCGGGGCGGTGTCCGCCGCCGTCGGCCTGGCGGTCCCGGTCCTCATCGCCCTTGTCCGGCCGAGCGCGAACCAGCG
>JAFDJI010000298.1 GCA_019307545.1 Deltaproteobacteria bacterium
CAGGGTGACCCGGTCCGGTCGGAGCATCAGGTAGCTCTTTCCCCGCTCCCACTTCTGGTGCTCGGGGTCGACCAGGTGGGCGAAGAGGATCTTCTCGGCGAGGGTCAGGGGCCGATCCAGGCGACGGCGGGCAACCTCGTGACGATCCGCCATCAGCGCGTACAGGTTCCGAACCATCTGGAGGTCGAACACGGGGCGTGCTCCGTGCGATCAGGGGAAACAGAAGGGCTCCTTCTATAGCGGATCCGCACAGAGACCAACCCAGGGCCGCAGATGGGCACGGGCCCATTCATGTTGCGGCCCCCCACGCACGGCGGGTAATTTTCCTTGTTCTATCCTCCGTTGCCGCGCCGGCGCTGGAACCACGGCGGTATGCTAGAGTCAGACCCACTCGGGAGCACATTTGGAGTCCAAGGGGAGCACAGGACGCCACGAGCGAGCCGAGCCTCGTGACGGCACGATCATCGCGGGCCGATACCAGGTCGATCGGCTGATCGCCCGGGGTGGGATGGCTGCGGTGTACCTGGCCCACCATGTGAAGCTCAACCGCCCCGTGGCCCTGAAGATCCTGTCCCCTCCCCCCGACGCGGAGGACCCGGGTGCCTTCGAGGAGCGGTTCCAACTCGAGGCGGAGACCCTGGCCTCCCTCGACCATCCCAACATCGTCATCCTCCACGACTTCGGCGAGACCGTGGACGGCCGGTTCTTCCTCGCCATGGAGTTCGTGGAAGGGCCCCGGCTCTCCGATGCCCTACGCGACGGTCCCCTCCCCAGCGAGCGGGCGCTGCACTTGATCATGCAGGTGTGCGCGGCACTCCGGTACGCCCACAAGCGTGGCGTGGTGCACCGGGACCTCAAGCCGTCCAACCTGCTGATCCGCAGGCGGGAGGACGGCGAGGAGAAGGTGAAGGTGGTGGACTTCGGGCTGGTGAAGCTCACCGAGGCCGACCAGTCCATTACCCGAGCCGGCCTGATCCTGGGGTCCCCCCATTGCATGGCCCCCGAGCAGGTCAAGGGACTCGACGTCGACCACCGGGCGGACATCTACGCCACGGGCGTGCTCATGTTCCGTGCGCTGACCGGGCAGTACCCGTTCCACGGGCCAAACAGCGCGGCCACCATGATCGCCCACCTCAACCAGCCGGTTCCCACCTTCTTCAGCGTCGCCCCCGAGTTGGTGGCGCCGGCCGGGCTGGAAGAGATCGTCCGGAAGTGCCTGTCCAAGAGCCCGAATGACCGCTACCCGGACATGCAATCGCTCATGGACGACCTGGCCCTGTGCATGAACGTGCCGCCCGAGCAGTTCCGGTCCGTGAGCCAGTCCCACTCCACCATCCAGCGGCAGATGAGCACCGGGTGGGGCGGGAAGGGCATCCTGCTCGCCCTGGTGCTGGCGCTGCTCCTCATCATCCTTGCAGTGGTCGTGGGCGGTGGGGTGCTGGTGGCGACCCGCACGAGCCAGACCGGGACCCCGCATTTTGCTCCGCCCGTGACAGCGCAGCCGGAGCCCACCCTCGCGCAAGATCTGGTGCCCGGCGAGGCGGATGTCGAGGAGGAAGTCCCGGCCGAAGTGACCGAGGAGCCAATCGAAGAGGGTGAGGGCGAGGAGGAGGAGACCACCGCCGAACCGGAGCCGGTCGCGGCCCCCGCGCCTCCTCCGGTCGTGGCCAAACCCAGGCCGCGGCCCCCGGCTCGCCCCAAGCCAAAGCCGCAGCCCGAGCCTGCCGCCACCACGAGCCCGGAGCCGTCCGAGCCCGAGGAGGGCACCACCGAGGAGACCAATGGCCCCGAAGGGTACATGGGCCTCCCCGAGGACCTCAAATAGTCGGCTCCGACGCCGCGCCTTCACCTCTGGCACAATGAGCGGCGAACGGTGGAGGATGCGCACGTGAAGCTCGCGACCCGCCTCGGTCTCCTGGTCACCGCCCTGCTGCTCCCCACAGTGGCGCTGGCCGACCCCAAAGACGACGCCCGACGACACTTCATGGGAGGATTGGAGGCTGCGAAGGCCGGCCAGTACGAGGTGTCCCTGCAGCACTTCCTGGCGGCCTGGGACGCCTATCCGCACCCCGCCACCGCCTACAACATCGCCCGCGCCTACCACGACCTGGGTGACCTGCCGAACGCGCTCACCTACTTCCGCCTCTACCAGGACGCGGTACCTCCGGACAAGGCCGACGACGTGGCTCCGACCATCGCGGTCCTGGAGGCACAACTGCGCCAGGAGCGCCCCAGCCTGGAGACCGCCCCCACGGTGACGGCCGAACCGGGCCAGGTGGTCGTGGTGGGGCCCAGTGAAGAGGAGTTGGCGCGCCTCACCGCCATCGCGGCGGAGTTGGAGGCGCTGACGGCGGCGCTCTCGGAGCGGCGGGTGACCGAGGTCGCGGTCGCACCGACACCGACCGAGACGGGCCCCACCGAGACCGGCCCCACCGAGACCCCCGCCGACCTGGACCTGCCGGAAGAGGGATTCATCGGAGAGGCCTACGAGCGGGTCGTGGTCACCGCCTCCCGGTATGGCCAGGACCCCCTGGATTCGCCGTCCACTGTCACCGTGCTCACCGAAGAGGACATCCGTCTCTCGGGCGTTACCAGCATCCCCGACCTGCTCCGTCGGGTGGTCGGGGTGGAGGTCATGCAGCCGGCGGCAGGCCACGCCGACGTGGGCATCCGAGGCTTCAACCGCGAGCTTTCCAACAAGGTCCTCATCCTCATCGACGGCCGCAGCACCTACCTGGACTTCATCGGGTCGACGATGTGGGAGTCCATGCCCATCAGCCTCGAGGAGATTGAGCGGATCGAGGTCATTCGGGGGCCCGGTTCCGCGGTCTACGGCGCAAACGCCGTGACCGGGGTGATCAACATCATCACCCGGACGCCCGGCGAGGGGGAGAACGTGGTGACCGTCGAGGCGGGTCTACCCAACTACGGCTACGGTTCCCTCGTCCTCACCGGCCGCAAGGGCCCGGTGAGTTGGCGGTTCTCCGGTGGATACCAGCAGTCCGCGCGCTGGGGACAGGACTTCGACGCTACAGAGCACACCGCTGAGGTCTCCTGGTTCGGAGAGGACGAGAACCTGGGTCTGCAGGCGTTCCGGGGGAACGGCCGGGTCGACGGTACCTTCCTCGACCAGGGCTACGCCTCCCTCTCCGCTGGCTTCTCGAAGGGCCTGTACGAATTCTACAACCTCGGCGCCCTGGACAACTTCGGCCTGGACTACACCCACACCTACCTCCGAGGCGACCTCGCGTACGGCCCCGTCCACATGCGGGCCTTCTGGAATACCGACACCGGCTTCATTGCGCCGTGGTGGGGCCTCCGCGGGGATCCCCGGACCCTCGACACCGACATGGATGCCGACACCGTCGACATCGAGATCGAGTCCAACGGCGAATTCCTCACCGGCAAGGTCGAGCACCGAATCAACGGCGGACTCGGCTACCGCTACAAGCGGCTCAGCGACTTCCTGTTCGCCGGCCAGCAGCCCGGGGACCCACCCATCGTGGAGAACCACTTCAACGCGTTCCTGAGCGAGGAGGCGACCATCGCCTGGGTGAAGCTGGTCGCGACGCTCCGCGCCGACGTCCACCCGAACCTCCCGCTGTCACAGACCCTCTCTCCCCGCGGAGCGATCATCTTCCGGGTCGCAGAGAACACCGCGGTCCGGATGACCGGCGGTTCCGCCTTCCGCGCGCCGAACATGGTGGAGAACTACATGGATTTCCGGCTCGGCGCGGGGGTCGACGGGGTCTTCATCCAGGACTTCGGCGACATCGACCTGAGCCCCGAGCGCATCATCACCGCCGAGGTGGGGCTGCACGACCAGTCGACGCTGTACCACACCGCTGATGTGGCCGTGTACTACAACAACCTCACCGACATCATCTCCCTGGAGGACGTCACTCCGTCGGCCGATCCCTACGACCCGGTGGAGGAGGGCTACGAGGCAGGCAAGACCGGTTGGGTGAACACCGAGACCAGCTTCCAGGGCCTCGGGGTCGAGGCCGAGTTGGAGGTGTTCCCCACCGATGGCCTCGATATCTTCGCCAACCTCAACTACACCGCGATCTTCGAGACCACCCCCCAGGGGACGGTGCGCGACACCTCCACCTCGGTGTGGAAGGTGAATGTCGGCGCCATGTACCGGACGCCCTACTTCACCGACCTCTCCGCAGACGTGAGCTACCTGAGCCCGCAGACCTGGCGCCTTCGCACCTTCGACGCCCAGGGTCGCCTGGTCCCGAACCCACAGGACCTCCCCGCCCGGGTGATCGCCAACGCGCGCATCGCCGTGCGGCCCACCCAGGACGAGCACGTCGAGATCGCGGGCACTGTGTGGAACATCGGGGCCTTCTTCGACAAACAGGGTGAACGGGGCTCCCAGGAGCATCCCAAGGGCCAACTCATCGGTCCCCGTGCCTTCGCTACCCTCTCCTACGAGTTCTGAGGTCGTCCATGCGCTTCCTCGTCTTTCTACTCGTCGCCGGCTGCAACTGGGAGCCCCAGCAACACCCGAACCACGGCGTTCCGAACAACGTCATCGCGGGCGAGGTGGTGGCCAATGGGGTGGAGGTCCCACACACCACCGTGGTCTTCGTGACCCAGGCGGACAACCCCATGCCGCCCACCGGAAGCGGACGCCCCGCGACCATCACCACCGTGCCGGCCCACGCCTACAACGATTCCGTGGGGATCCCCTCCGCGGCCTACTCGGTGTCGAACGTACCGGACGGGGACTACCTGATCACCGCATTCATGGACATGGACGAAGACTTCCACCCCTCCATCTCCGCCATGTCCGGCGCGACCTGTGGGGACATCGGGGGCGCGCACCTGGCAGACCTCACCACCAGCGAATTCGCCGTGGTGAGCGTGGCCGGCGGGCACTACCTCGACAACGTGACCGTGACCCTGGGAAGCCTCTTCCCGGTGGAGCGCCCGGCCTTCTACCCGGAGGTCTTGGGGGAGCCCGGTAGCCCCTGGGTCTCGGTGAGTGCCGCCGCGATGGGATCTCCGCAGACCTACAACCTTCGCACCACCGCGGTGCATGCCCGGTTCGACTCGGGGCTCGAGTACCACCTCGAGGGTCCCTACCCGGTGCAGCAGCCCGACAAGATCTGGGACCCCTACATCGGGGAGATGGTCTGCGAGACCGCCTTTTTTGCCTGGATCAAGGACAACGACGCCAACGGGTTCCCCGACGAGCACCCGGACTACCCGGGGATGGGCCTCTACGACATCTGGCCCCAATTCGGGATCACCTACCTGGGCCAGGCGGTCGACTCCAACAACGACGGCTTTCCGGACGCCTTCCGAAACGACCTCGCCGAGGGTGAGAAGTGGGCGGCCCCGGGGGTGGTGAGCCCCGTGATGGAGTGGTTGCTGCCGACACGGTGATGGACCCCGACCAGATCCCCCGCGGCGCCTGGAGCATCACCGCCATCTCCGAGACCGGCCAGACCTGGACGGTCCCCAACGAGTTGGTGCAGTCCGTCTCCACCGACGAGCTCTCCTTCCAGCCCCACACGCAGTACACCTGGCTCCGCGTGCAGGACTAGGCGCGAGCATGACGCTCATCAGCAGGTTCCTTCCCGACATCGAGGCGCAGGGCAACCCGATCCGCACGATGTGGGATCGCCTCCGCGACCGGCCCGGAGGCAAGGCGGTGTTCAGCAGGCTCCTCGGCGTCATGGCCCCCTACACCGGGACCATCGGCGCGCGGATCGAGGAGCTTGGGGTGGGCCATGCCCGGGTGACCCTGCGCGACCGCCGCGCGGTGCGAAACCACCTGCGCTGCATCCACGCGATCGCCCTGGTCAACCTGGCCGAGGTCACCGGCAACCTCGCCCTGGGCTACGGGCTTCCCGACGACGCCCGGTTCATCCCGGTGGGGATCTCGATCGAATACCTCAAGAAGGCTCGGGGGACGGTCACGGGGGTCACGGACTGCGTTCTGCCCGCGTTCACCGAGACCCGGGACTTCGAGGTGCCCGTTAGCATCCGCAACTCCGACGGGGAAGAAGTGGCGCGCGCGGTGATGAAGACCCGGGTCGGGCCCAAGATGCACTAGCGCGCACGCAGGGCGAGGGATTACCTTCGCCATTGCTCATTGGACCCCGGGGGTTGTGATGGAAATACGGCTGCACGGCCGCGGCGGTCAAGGTGGCGTGACCTGCGCCAAACTCCTGGCTGCCATCTACGCCCGCCTCGGAAAGAGCGTCCAGGCCTTCGGCGACTACGCGGGAGAGCGCTCGGGCGCACCCATTCGTGCCTACACCCGCACCGGGGACGGGCCGATCACCAACCGCAACAAGGTGTACGAGCCGGACGCGCTGGTGGTGCTCGATCCGTCCCTGCTCACCGACGGCGTGGTGGGCGGACTACGGCCGGGCGGGATCTTGTTGGTGAACACGTCCGAGGCTCCCAAGGCGTTGGCAAACCGGTTCCCGGGCATTCGGCTGGCCACGGTGGACGCGACCAGCATCGCGCGTCGGCACGGCATCGGCAGCCGCTCGGTGGTGATCGTGAACACCACCCTCGCCGGGGCCTTCGTCAAGGTGATGGATGTCCCCATGGAGACCCTGGAAGAGACCTACGAGGCCCTCGGGTTCTCCAGCAACCTCGAGGCCGCCCACGAGGCCTACGCGCAGGTGCGCGTCCTGGAGGAGGTTGGGGACGAGGTCGCGAGCTCGGGGGAAGCGCAGGTCGCATCCCCCTGGGGCGCCACCCTGGAGGGTGCCGTGCCCGACCTGGTCGAAACCCTGGAGGGGCCCGCTCCAACTCTGAAGACCGGTTCGTGGCGCTCCCAGATGCCGGCGTACCGCGAGCAGCTCGCACCCTGCACCGCCATGTGCCCAGCCGGCAACGACGTCATCGGCTACACCCAGGCCCTGGCCACCGAGGGAGAAGCCGCCGCCGCCGCGGTACTGGGACGCTCCACCCCCTTCGCAGCGGTATGCGGGCGGGTCTGTCCCGGCTTCTGCATGACGGCCTGCAACCGCATCGAGTACGACGGCGCGGTGGACACCCGCGGCCTCGAGCGGTGGATCTCGGACCACGTCCCGGTCGCCCAGACAGAGGTGACGCCAGCAGAGAACCCACGCCGGATCGCGATCGTGGGCAGCGGTCCCGCCGGGTTGACCGCCGCCTACCACCTCGCGCTCGACGGTCACCAGGTGGTCGTACACGAGATGGAGAACGAGTTGGGTGGCGTGTTGCGCACCGGCATTCCCGAATTCCGACTGCCACGCGACGTCCTGGACCGCGAGATCGACGGGATCATGGCCCTGGGGGTCGAGGCCCGCTGTGGCAAGCCGACCACCGGGGAGGACCTCGCCGCGATGGCCGAGTCCTACGACGCGGTCATCCTGGCGA
>JAFDJI010000299.1 GCA_019307545.1 Deltaproteobacteria bacterium
GCGCGTCATTCCCAAGGGCTACAAAGAGACCGTTCGCTCGGGCGAGGACCGATTCGAGGACCCGGCGATCGCGGAGCTGTGGGAGGCGGTCGAGTTGGTCGCCACGGGTCCTCTCTTCACCAGGGAGCGGTGGAAGGCCATCTGGAAGCTCCAGCGACGCGACTACGCCGTGCTGAGGGACGCGACCCGCTACCGGTACCCAAGCACGGTAGAGGTCACCGGCGACCAGATTGTGAGCGAGACCCGGATGGGAAAGCCCTTCGCCGCAGACGGCACGCTTGCCCTCGGACCGAGTGGGGCGCTGGTCTCCTACGCGGAGCCCCAACACGCCCGCGAGATTCGGCTGCAGGTTCCCCGCGAGCTGTCGGTGGAACTGCACTTCATGCGTGGCGGTGACGTGGTGGGCCGCCGCTGGACCGAGCTCGGCGGGGGGGGCCGAGAAGAGCTGGGCAGCCACACCGTTCCTGTGCCCAAGAGCGCTTGGTCCGAAGGCTACGACGCCATCCGCGTGATGCCGAGCTGGGGCTCCAAGCCCTGGAAGGTCGGGAGCCTCGAAGTGATGGAGAGCCGATGAGGCGCCGTGACTTCGCGCTGCGCAACGTCGCCGACAAGGCGCGCAAGTGTGCCCGGCAGCCACGGTTCTTGCCGTTCTACCTGAACACGTACCTGGTGCAGCCGCTGCGCCACCGCACGCCGGACATCGCATTTGTGTCCTACCCCAAGTGCGGGCGCACCTGGCTGATGTACCTGCTCGACCAGTACTTTTCGGCGGTGGGCGATCCCGGCTACCACCGCGCCGCGAGCTGGTTCACGCTGCCCACGTGCTGATCAGCAGCTGGTACCACCTGACGTTCCGCGAGCCCATCTACCGGGGGAGCCGCTCTGCGTTCATCCGCGAGGATCTGGTGGGGATCCACAAGGTGGTGGCCTTCATGAATCTGTGGGTGCGCAACCGCCATGTGGCCCGCGACTTCCTGCTCCTCCGCTACGAGGACCTCCAGCAGGACCCGCGCGAAGCGCTGTTGCAGGTTCTCGCCTTCCTCGATCAGCCCATCCCGTCCGACGCGACGGTGGACGAGGTGATCGAGGCGAGCAGCTTCCGCAACATGAAGCAAGCGGAGAAGCAGCGCGCGTCGGGCTCGCCGTGGCTCAACCCGGGGCAGCGCCCCACCGACGATGCGCTCAAGGTCCGCAAGGGCAAGGTGGGTGGATTCCGCAGTGAGCTGAGCGAGGCCGACATCCACTACCTCGATCAGGTGATTCGCGACGAGATCGACGAAGCACTGGCCTCCTACGCCTACGACTCCCTCACGCCCAGATGATGACTCGGAGCCCGGGGTGATGACACGCGAGGATTGGCTGGAGCGCGGCGCTGGCTTCGCCTGCGTCTTGGCCGGCCTGTACCTGTGTACGATGACCGACCCCTTCTGGTGGCTCGGTTCCGGCCTGCTCCTGGGTGGCATTGCCCTGCTGTGCGTACTCGAGACGGAGTTGCTGCAAACCCTCCAAGCGCGGCTCGACCAACCGCGTCGCCTGTGGCGCTTCACCCTGGTTCCCAGCACGCTTCTTGCCGAGGTAGCGGTCGTCGGCCTGTTCCTGGTCCTCGCCACGCTCATGATGGGCGAGGTGGTGCTGGGCGACCAGCCCGTGGGAAAAGACCACACCGTGCACCTCTTCAAGGGCTGGCAGCTGGGCGAGCACCTGCTGCCCCGTGGTCAGCTGCACGGCTGGAGCCACCGCTACTACGCCGGCTATCCGGTCGGCTACCACTACCCCATCGGCGGTGCGATGTGGGTCGCCGGCGTGAAGGCCCTCACGCTCGGGCTGGTTTCCTGGGCGCACGCGTACGGCATCGGCTTCTGGCTGCAGTGGGCGCTGGGCGGGTGGGCGGTGTACCACTTCGCGCGACAAGGTATGGGCCGCTCCGCAGCCCTCATCGCAGGGGTGCTGTACATGACCGACGCCGGCGGCCTGCGGACTGGCGGCTGGCGCTGGAACACCTTCTGGGGCGTGTGGCCCCAGGGCCTGGCCACTACGCTGGCGGTCCTCGCTGCCGCGCGCGTGCCTCGGCTCATGGATGGGCGGCGATTCCGAGACGTCGGCTGGTTCGCGGTGTTTTTCGGGCTGTCACTGTGGACCCATCCCCTGATGTTGTTCCACTTTGCCGTGGTGCTGCCAGTGGCGCTGCTCGCCTTCTGGGCGGCCGACCGCGAGCGTCCCTGGGCACTCGGCGCGGCTCGCCTGGGCCTGGGCTACGCGCTCGGGATCCTGGTGTCATTGCTGTGGTTGCTTCCGTACCTCGTCAACGGCGCCTGGTCGGCCCACAGCAAGATCGCGCTCCAGTGGGCAGGTCTCTTGGAGATGGGCGAGGACCTGTACTCTCTGGAGTTGCTCACGGGTTCGTGGGGTCTGGTCATCGCGCTCGGCCTGCTCGGCACCCTGGCGTTGCTGCGGGGGCGCCGTTTCCACCACGTGTTCACCGGTCTGCTGGCCTTGGCGCTGGTCCTGGCGGGCTCCACCACCTTGGCCACCGAGTTCCACCTGTACGAGGCGGTGGACATGCTGAAGCGTGTGCACCTGCAGCGCTTCCCCATCCTCCTCAAGCCCTACTGGTTTGCGGCCGCCGGGTTCGCCGTCGTCGCCATCTTCACGGCGGTAACGGACCGGAAACCGTGGCGCCCGTGGGGGGCTTTCGGTCGGGCATTTGCCTTTGGGGTCGTCGCCGTCCCGCTGCTCGTGCCCTTCCTGTACACCTGGTACGCCCGTGAGGTGGACCGGGACATGCTCAGGGCGAGCGAGCGCCCCCACGGGGTAGCCCGCGCCCAGCTGTCCGCGTGGTTCAACGAACATCACCCCGAGCCCGAGCCCTTCTTCCGGATCGCCCTCTCTGCCAAGGGCACCACCCTGTACCACCTGCTCGACCTGGGCACCGAGGTGACGCACCCGATCTACATGGTCGGAAAGCAGTCGGCAAACCTGTACATCTACCAGATGAGCTCGGAGAGTCATGACGCCCTGCAGGCATTGAATGTCCGCTATTTGATCTCCGGGCGAAAGATGGGGAGGCACGATCTGCAGTTGGTCGACAGGTTCGACGACATGCGTCTGTACGAGTTTGTGGACTGGTCGCCGGATCCCTTTGCGATCGTCGAGGGCTCCGGGGCGGTTTCGTTGCTCACCTTCGAGGACGAGGAGATCGTGGTTCAGGCCGCGCCGGGGTCCAGTGGTCGCCTTCGACTCAATGTGTCCCACTACCCCAACTGGAGAGCGACCCGGGACGGTGAGCCGGTGGAGATCGAAGCCACCCCCCTGTCGGGCGTGCCCCACACCGGCTTCATGACGGTGGATCTAGCCCCGGGTACCTATCGGTTCGTGTTCGGCTGGCGGTGGGTGGAGTGGGTGGCCTTGCTGGCCTCGGTGTTCGGCCTGCTCGGCTCGGGACTGCTGGTGCTGGCAGACCATGGGTGGGGCCGCCGGATCACATCGACGTTGGTCGCGGCGGAGGAGTGGCTGGTGCGGTGGATCGACGGCCACCGCAACACGACGTGGGTGGTTGGCGTCGCGCTGCTTCTCGCTGGCCTGGTCGCCGCCATGGCCCCTGCGTTGTGGACCCCTCCCATCTCCGATGGGAAGGCGCCGTACCCGGTGGAGCGGGTGTACTTCGACCTCGCGGACAGCCTGAGCGAGGCAGAGGTGTACCTCGATGGCGAGCCGTGCACTCGGGTCGCCGACCAGTTCGTATGCGAGGACGTCGGCCGGGTCTTCGTGCGTACCGACCGCTTTGGCTCGGATACCGTGCACCGCTGCATCGCGGTGGAGTCCACGAAGAAAGCCTATTTCAAGCTGGAGTTCCAGAAGGTGCCCCCGGGCGGGGCGCTGGTCGGTTTCTATGGAAACACCAGGGCGGCGAATGCCACCAAGGTGCGGGTCGTGGTGGAGCGCGAGAAGGTGTTCGAGGACACCGCCAGGGCCAGCGGGGGGGTCCATCCACTTCACGTCCCCCTCAGCCGCACGAATCCCTTCCGATTGACCTTCCAGACCGAGACCGCTGGGGCGCAGACCCTGTGCCTCAATGCCCAGGTGGTCGATCTCGAGGCGACTACCTCTCCGTCACCGTAGGGACGGGGTACGGGCGACCTTCGCCGCGTTACTCGTGGGTGCAAGATGTCTATCGGCACGGAAATCGAACGCACCACACCGCGAGAGGAGAACCCCGTTTCGCTGTCTGCGGCTGATGGCCTATCCATCGTTATTCCCGCCTACAACGAGGAGAATGGCATCGTGGCAGTGCTGCGAGACCTCCTCGACACCCTGGACAGCCTCACCCTGAAGATGCCCGTCGAGGTCATCGTCGTCGATGACGGCTCACGGGACGGCACCTCGGGGGCCGTCGAGTCGTTCCTCGCCGACGGAATCCAGTTGGTGCAGCACCCGAAGAACCGGGGCTATGGCGCAGCGCTGAAGACGGGCATCCATCATGCTCGCTACCCGTGGATCCTGATCACCGACGCCGACGGCACCTACCCCAACGAGTTCATTCCCCAGGTACTCGCATACGGTGACCACAACGAGATGGTGGTCGGCGCGCGCATCGGAGAGCGGGCGCTCATCCCCCTGATCCGGCGGCCCCCGAAGTGGGTCCTGCGGCGCCTGGCCTCCTACCTGAGCCGTCGCGAGATCCCGGATCTGAACAGCGGCTTCCGGTTGATGCGCAAGGACATCGTCGAGGACTATTTCAACATCCTGCCCGACGGCTTTTCGTTCACCACGACGATCACCTTGGCCATGTTCTCGGCCGGGCATTCAGTGGCGTACGTGCCCATCAACTACAATCGGCGCCAGGGAAAGTCGAAGATCCGGCCCATCCACGACACCCTGAACTTCCTGCGCCTCATCGTCCGCACCATCATGTACTTCGACCCGCTCCGGGTCTTCATCCCGGCCTCTTTCAGCTTCTTCCTGGCCAGCTTCGCGGTGGCCGTCGGCAGCTTCCTGCTCACCGACAAGCTGATGGACGTCACGACCGTGCTGCTGTTCGTCACTGGCGTGCAGCTTCTGGCGATCGGCATGTTGGCCGACATGCTGAACCGCCGCCTGTCGTAGGGGGATGTCCGTGGAGAGGTCGGGGCGGCGGTTCTCGTGGCGCTGGCTGTTGATGCTCGCCACGACCGGCGTGGTGCTCTTCCTGCTCGTGCGACACCTGGCGGGCGGGCGCCCCTTTCTGGACGTGCTGGTACGGGGCCGATGGGAGTTGGTCCCTGCTCTCCTGGTCCTGTTGGCGGGCATGCTGTGCGTGAACGCGCTCCGCTGGAACCTGATCTTGCGTCTGATGGGCTACCGGGTCCCCTATGGACGTGCGCTTCGGGTGGTGCTGGCGACGCGGGCCCTCGACCTCATGGCACCGTCTCGGGCCAACGATCTGCTGCGGCCCCTCGGCATCCGCGACTACGTGCCCCTCGTCGAGGGCTCTGGCAGCGTGCTGGCCCAGCGGGCCATCGACGTCCAATCGCTGTGCCTCTTGGCCATCGCCGGAGGTGTCGCCGCGGGGCTCTTCGAGTGGTCGGCCGTCGCCGCAGCCCTGCTGGCGCTCGGGTGGGCGACGGTCGGGCTGATGTACTGGCGTCGGCGGGTGTTGGTGCGGTTGCCGGTCGCCCGGCGCTTCACGGATTCGATCCGCCGTCTCGCCGAGGCATTCCGAGCGCTGGCCCGTCGTCCAGCGGGCTTCGCGGCGGTCGCAGCCCTGTCGTTGCTGGCGTGGGTGGGTGCGCTCGGGCTGGTCTGGGGGCTGTCCCTGGTCTTTTCGGCCGACCTGGCGCCCCTGTCCATCGCCGCGCTCTGGCCCTTGGCGATCTTCGTGGGGATGCTGCCGCTCACCGTGGCCGGGATGGGCACCCGGGACGCAGCGTTCCTCTCGTTGCTCGCATTGACGGGTGCCACTCCCGTGGATGACGCGCGTGTCCT
>JAFDJI010000300.1 GCA_019307545.1 Deltaproteobacteria bacterium
AGCGCTCGAACAGCTCCGTCTGCCGGGATTCCAACGGGATGGCGCGGCCGTGGATCCACAACCCTGCCACGGTCGAGGACAGTTCGAACGGGTCCACCGCCTTGCCGTCCAGGTCGCCCCACACCACCAGGTTCGCCCAAGCCCCGGCGCGGATGACACCGTGGTCGGGCATCCCGAACACCTCCGCCGGGGCCGAGGTGACCGCGGCCAGGGCATCCTCCCAGGCCATGCCGCCCCTCACCGCGTTGCCCGCGAGTTGGGGGACCAAGCGCGCGTTGTGGGAGGAGCCCCGGGTCAGCAGGACCGTCACCCCCGCCGCAGCCAGCAGGGCCGGGTTGTCCCCGCGGGCATGCACCTCGTCGAAGGAGCCCGGGCCGTACACGAAGGGGTCGACCACCACGGGCACGTCCGCCTCCGCGAGGGCCTCCGCGACCATCCACGCCTCGGCGCCGCCGAAGAGGACGATCCGGATCTCCTCCTCCTTGCCGAACCGGACCAGCGCCTCGATGTCGGCCGCCCGATCCGCGTACACCGCCAAGGGGACCTCCCCGCGCACCACCGGCTGCAACGCCTCCAGGTCCAGCCGGCTGGCCGCGAGGGAGCGGCTCCGATTCTGGTCGAAGGCGGCGCGGTTGCGACCGTAGTACCGCGCGTCGTCGAGCACCTCTCGGAGCCGCAGCAGCCCCTCCGCCCGGGACGCTCCGTCGATGCTCGCCACCATGGCCACCGAGGGGTCCTGGACCTGGTCCTCCTGTCGCGCGCCCGCCAGGTCGACCCAGCCAGCCTGGCCGCTCACCACGCCCCCGGCCGGCAGGACCACCGACGAGGTCACCCCGGCGATGCGGGTCACCGGGATCAGGGTCGAGCGGGGATCGTAGGCGTCCACCACCCGCAACGCGGCCCGGATCCGGTCGTCCTCGCCTGCCGCATCGACGGTGGCGGGTTCCATCGAAATCTCCATCACCCCGATCTGCGTGGCCACCGCCACGAACCCCGGGGTGACCAGACGCCCGGAGATGTCTACCTCGGCGCAGGTCTGGCCACGCCACTGCACGCCCTCACCGGCTGCCGTGATCTCCAGTTCTCCCGGATCGCCCACCGCGACGATGCGCGCTCCGTCCACGACCACCGCCGCGCCCTCCGCGCGGCCCTCTGGGGTCATCACCGTGCCCGGGGCGTCGGCATCCCGACTCACCAGGATGGTGCAATCCGCTCGTGCCGTGTTGCCCACCACGCAGGCGAGCACCACCAGGACCAACCGGGTCATGGGGTCACCTCCCAACCAGCGCGGAAGTCGGACCAAACCTGCGGGCGCTCGGTGTCCCAGCGGAGCGCGCCGTCGACAAACACCCAGCGCGCCTTTGCGTAGACGCTGAAGGGGTGCGCGTCCCACACGACCACATCGGCCCGCTTCTCGCGCTCCAGGCTTCCCACCTGATCGTCGATCCCGAGCACCCATGCGGGGTGCAGGGTGATCCACCGCAGGGCATCATCCTCAGAGACATCCAACCCGGCCTCCAGCCCCGAGCGCCGCGCCTTGGCCGCCTCTTGGTTCAGCCGCTGGATCCCGATGCTGGAGTCGGACTTGATGGTGACCCGGGCGCCGGCCTCGGTGAGGAGGGCAGCGTTGTGCGGGATGCCGTCGAAGGCCTCGAGCTTGAAGCCCCACCAGTCCGCCCAGGTGCACGACGCCACCTCGCGCTCCGCGAGGATGTCGCGAATCTTGTAGGACTCCAGGGCGTGGTGGAAGGCGCGGATCCGGAACCCCATCTCGTCGGCGACCTGGAGCATGGAGAGCATGTCGTCTGCCTGGTAGCAGTGGACCTGGGGAAGGATCTCGCCGCGGAGCACGCCGGCCAGGGTCTCCTTGCCGAGGTCGCGGTCCGGCGGCTCGGGCTCGTCCCCGGGATCGGGGTGGTCCCTCTTCTCCTTCTTGGTGAGGGCGGCGTCGTGGGCGGCGTTGTCCTCTACCCACTCCGCGTGCTCCTCCTCGTACGCATCCCACTCGTCCAGAAACGCGCGCGCCTCGAGAAAGGCCGAGCGATTCCCCTCCACGTTGCCCATCCGGGTGGAGGGGCCACCGCGCTCACCGTAGGTCCGCTTGGGGTTCTCGCCGCACGCCATCTTCAAGGTCTCGGGTGCTCCCGGAAACCGCATGGCGCGTGCGCCGCGGGCGGGGACCATGTGCAGCACCACGCCGCGGCCCCCGACGAGGTTGGTGGAACCAGGCAGCGTCTGGAAGGTGGTGACCCCACCCGCGAGCGCCCGCGCCAAGCCCGGGTCCTGGGGCCACATCGAGTGCTCCCCCCACACTCCAGGGGTGACCGGGGCGGTGGCCTCGTTGCCGTCACCGTGGGCGATGGAGCCGGGGGAGGAGAACAGGCCGAGGTGCGAGTGGGCGTCGATGAGACCGGGGGTGACGTAGTGGTCGGTCACGTCGAGCACCTTGGCGTCGTCCACCACCGGGGGCTCGCCGGTGCCGAGGTCGGCGATGAGGCCATCGCGCATCAGCACCCAGCCGTCCTCCAGCCGGTCGCCCGCGGCGGTGAGGACGGTTCCGCCTCGGAGTAGGACCGTCGGCGCCGCCACCGGCGCAAGCACCTCGATCGGCGCTTGGCCTCGGGCTTCGATCTCCTCCAAAGAGGTGCTGGTCTCCCCCGCGGCCAGGCCGACGCCTGTCCAGAGCAGCCCCAGCATCAGCGCAGCGTCGGTCCCATAGCGCATGGGTCTTCCTCCAAATCCGGGGTTGGCTAACCGCGCCCATCCCTCCCCGCATGGGGACCAGGGCCCGCCGCGGCTACGATGCGGCGGTGCTCGACCTCCGCTACGTCCAGATCCAGACCCTCTCGCGTTGCAACGCCGACTGCGTGTTCTGCCCCTACGTCGAGAGCTGGCACGCCGCGCACCCGGGCCGGATGGACGACGCGCTCTGGGCAGAAGTGCTGCGGCAGCTCGAGCCCTTCGCGGAGGGTCTGTCCAAGGGCATGGTCGCGCCCTACTTGATGAACGAGCCCCTGCTCGATCCAGCCCTGTTCCAGCGAATCTCGGATATCTATGCGCGCTTCCCGGACACCATGGTGGTGGTCGCGACCAACGCTGTGGCACTCACCGAGCGCAACACCACCCGGCTCCTCGAGGTCCTCCGCGGGCGGAAGCACCAAATCTGGGTCAGCTACCACGGCATCGGCCCGGACACCCTGCGCACGGTGATGCGGGTGGACCCCGACCGCGCGCTGTTCAACACCCTCGCCCTCCTGAAGCGCGGCGCGGGCTTCCGGATCCAGATCCGCGGCGCCGGAGAGAGCCTGGACGGGCGGCGCACCTGGTTCACAACCGAGGACTACCGGGCCTACTGGGCCGCGCTCTTCCGGGAGCACGACATCGACCCCCGCCGGGTTCACATCGACGCGTTCCGATTCCATGACCGCGCGGGTGCCCTGCGTCGCACCGACCGCGGCGCCGGGGACCTGTCGGTGGGAAAGGTGCGCGACATCGACCCAGCCCACCCCTTCCGCTGCCCGCGGGTGGACCAGTGGCTGCACGTGTTGTGGGACGGCACCCTGCGCCTGTGCTGCATGGACTGGCACGGCGAGGTCGAGATGCCCAACCTGCGCGAGGTCACCCTGAAGGAGTGGTTCGCCTCGGACGCCTACCGAGCGCTGGTCGCGACGGTCACCGGGCGCACTATGGCCCCCGAGGACTGGATCTGCACCCGGTGCACGTCACCCGGGGGTTGAGCTGGACCGCCTCCGCCGCAGCAACGCCAGCACCGGGAAGAGCAGCAACCCGGCCGACGCGGACCCCCCGACCCCACACCCACACCCCTTGCCGGTGACGGTGCCGTCGGTGTCGGTGTCGGCGTCGGTGTCCTCCGGGCACCCCTCATCGGCGCCATCACAGTCGTTGTCGACCCCGTCGCACTCGTCGACGGCATCCGGGTTCACCGCGTCGTTCGCGTCGTCGCAGTCCCCCTCCTGCTCAGTGTAGCCGTCGCCGTCGTCGTCTACCTCGTCGCCGTCGTAGGTGCCCACCTGCCAGGTGTCGAGGACCCCGCCGTCCACGTCGTACACGGTGGCGTCGAGCAACCCACCCTGCACCTCCACCAGGACGAAGTGCTTCACCACCTCGGCCTCCGCGCGCCACCAACCGCCCTCATAGTCCTCAGCCTGGTTGAAGACCTTGATGGCCTCCCACACCAGGGGGTGGTCCTCGAGGTACTCCCCCACCGTCTCTCCCGGGTCCATGCCCAGGTAGGAGATGATGCCGTCGATCCCGTCCACGAAGTCCTCGGGCGCCCCCGGCGCGCCGCCGCCGCCTGCCACCACGTAGAGCACCCCGCCGGTGAGCGCCGGATCGGTGCGCTCGTAGTGGTGGTCGTGCCCGTTGAACACCACGTCCACGCCGTGGGTCGTGAACAGCGGGACCAGGTGGTTCCGTGGCGGCCCCCAGTCCTCGACGTCGAACGCCCCGTGGGCGCCCGAGGTGTAGGGCGGGTCGTGGAACAGGACGATCTCGTGGCGGATCGCCGGGTTGGCGTTGGCGGCGATCAACTCCGCCTCCAGCCACTGGTACTGGGTGGAGGCGTTGGTGAAGTCGTCGTTGGTGTCCACGATGATGAACCGGGTGTTTCCGTAGGTGAAGGCGTAGTAGCCCTCGGTCCCGGAACTCGCGGTCGGGAGGTGGAACAGCTCGGCGTAGATGGAGTCGTTGGCGTAGTCGTCGTGGTTGCCAGCCACTGGGAACAGCGGCGAGTACGCGAGGAGCGCGGACTCGATGGTGAAGAACTCGCCCCACTGGCCAATGTCTCCCCCGTCCTCGACCAGGTCACCGGTGTTGAAGTACAGGTCGGGGTACCCAAGCGTGTTGACCACCCTGTCGATCACCCGCTGGTGGGCATCGCCGTCGGTGCGCGTGTCCCCGACCACCACGAAGCGGAAGGGCTCCTCCTCCAGCGGTGCGGTGTGCAGGGTCGCGAGGTTCGAGAGCGCGCCCCCCGAGGACACCTGGTAGGAGTAGATCGTGGAGGGGTCGAGCCCCGTCACCTCGACTTGGTGGACCAGCGTGGCACTGCCCTCGGTCACGGTGCTGCCCAGCGAAGCCGTGGTGCCGAAGCGGACCTCGCCCGCCTCGGAGGACGCGCTCTCCCAGCACACCACGATCGAGGTCTGGGAGACGTCCTGAAGGTAGGGGCCCTTGGTGAACCCCGCGCTCGCGGGGAGCGACCAGGTTGCCGCGATGCCCATCGCGAACACCAACGCGATGGGATCGAGGTGACGGCTACGTTTCAAGACGGCCTCCGGATATCCAACCAACATAGTGCGCCCCATACGGCCTGCCACGGCGGGGGTGGGGTGGTGTATCCTGCCCGCCCATGCGACCTCCCGCCTCTTGCTGGCCTGCGGTCGGAAAGCACCCCCGGTGACATCGGCGCCAGCCGACGACCGTCCCGGGCACCCCGATCTCCACTGCCCCTTCGGCACCCTCCCGGAGGGGCATGCACCACCGAGAGGCCTGGAAGTGTGGTGCGTCAAGCACGACCCCTCGGGGGAACCCGAAAAACACGGGCCGAGCATCGAGTGGCAGTACCCCGCGACCCTCCTCGCAACCGGATCGTGGTTCGGCGGGGAGAAGCAGGGGGAGTGGACCTGGTACTACCCGAACGGCCAGTTCTCTCGCGTCGAACACTGGGCGGAGGGCGCGTTGGACGGGGCGTATGTGGAGTACGCCCCCTACGGGGGCACCTCCATAGAGGGGGGCTATGCCGCAGGGGAACCCGACGGTACGTGGACCTGGTTCAGGGAGGACGGCACCCTGGAGCGCACCGGCGGCTACATCGACGGACAGAAGCACGGGGAGTGGTTCGAGTACGACCCGCAGGGCAAGCCCCTCACCCGCCGCCTGTTCCGAAACGGCCGACAGACATCGCAGGAGTTCTTCCTGCCGCCTCGGGAATAGCCCGCTTGAGCCAGGGCCCGAACTGGTTCGAGCGTCTGGTGGCGTCCCTGGTGGCGGTGGTGATGGCGCTGATGCGCGGAATCCTGATGGCGCCGCTGGTGGCGCTCCGGAGGGCGCTGATGCCGCTCCGGGTGGCGCGTGCGGACGCCGAGGCGATCATCCCCCTGCGGCATCGCGTCCTGTGCTCGGGACACCCCCGAGAGGCGGCGGAGTGGGACATTGACGACGAGGCGTCCACCCGACACTGGACGACGCGCTGGGGTGGTGAGGTGGTCGGGGTGGTCACGGTGGCCCGCCGAACGCCTCCAGGCGCGGAGGAACCCGAGTGGCAACTCCGCGGCATGGCGGTGGCTCCCGAGGCACAGGGCCTGGGCGTGGGTCGTCAACTCCTGGAGGAAGTGCACCGGGACGTCGACGCGCCGATGTGGTGCAACGCCCACGAGCACGCGGTGGGATTCTACAAGCGCTACGGATGGGAACCTCGGGGAGCGCGGTTCGACAAGCCCCCTGCCGGGCCCCACTTCCGCATGTTCTGGCGCCCGAGACGGCTGCCGGCGAAGAAGGAGGCCGAATGAGCGTGCTTGCTCCGCAGGTGCAGCGCTGGTCCGCCGGGAATCGGGAGGTGCTGTGGCAACGGATCACCGGCCGCCACATCCCCCTCGACCCCCGGACCCTGGAGATGCTCGAGGGCGGGGATCCCCGAATGGAGGCGCTGCGGCGCCGCATGCGGAGCGAGTTCATGCTTGCGGACGGTCCGCAACCCGACGTGATGGCATTGATCCCAGTGCGCTCGCGCCTGGTGCTGTTGCTCCCGAAGGCCTCTGTGCTGTGGGCCCCGGCGCCCGAGGTGCGTACCGCCGGGGGGTACGGCTATCGCGAGATCGCCCTCGACCCGGCGGAGCTTGCCGCCTGGCGGGCCATCAACGACAGCCGCAACACGGCCACGGTGGCTGCGCGTGCCGGGGTGCACCCCTACCTGGTGAGGGCGCTCCTGCGTCGCCTGACCGCTTCGGACGTCCAGCTCCTCCAACTGCGCACCACACCGCCGCGCCCGAGGGATCCCTCCCTGCAACGGATGGTCTCCCCCCCGCGGCCCGATGCACCCCGCACCGCCGAGCAACGGGGGGATGCCGGAGAAACCACCCTGTCCGCCTACCACTTGGAGGACATCACCGACGGCGAGACCCACTTCGACGACCGGGAGACCACGATCGCCCACGCCCTGGCCACCCCGCATCCCTCCCTGGGCGGGCGTCCCTTCGGGCAGGCCCTCTTCGACGCCCTGAAGGGTCGCGACCAGGTGCCCACGTCGGGCCTGATCGTCGAGGTCGGCTGCGGAACCGGGGAGATGGCCGCGTCGTTCTGGTTGCAGGCGGCTTCGGCATCACGGCAGTACCTGCGGATCGACCTCTCCCCCGAGCTGTTGCATACCCAGCGGCGGCGGGCCCCGGACACTGCGGGGGTCCTCGCGGATGGTACCCGGCTCCCCCTGCGAGACGGCTCGGTGGACCTCCTGCTCTCCAACGAGGTCATGGCGGACCTGGCCGCGGTCCCCTGGCGCCCGGGCACCCCCAGGGAGGGCGCCGCCGCCCAGGTGGCGGAGCGGGTGGCCCGGTACGGGTTGTCCGTGGTCACCGAGACGGAAGGCCCACCCACCCTGTTCAACCTGGGCGCCTGGAAGCTGGTGGAAGAGGTCGCGCGGGTGCTGCGACCGGGCGGGCATGCGTGGCTGAGCGAGTTCGGCGCCTTCGACCGGGATCCGGAGGAGACGCGACAGCTCGATCACCCCGAGGTGAGCGTGCACTTCGGACACCTCCTCCAGATCGCCGAGGCCCTGGGTCTCGAGGCCAGGTGCCTCCCCATGGCGGAGTCCGTGGGCCTCGACCTCAACGCCCGCCAACTCGCCCGCCACAGCCACCACGCCCTGCGCGCACGTGCCCGGATGGAGGGGTGGCACCTCCCCGCGCGCGCCTGGACCCCGGAGCAGCTCACCAAGGCCCTCCCCTGGCCGGCGAAGGGGTTGCAGTGGGTCCCAATGTCGGAAGAGGGTCCCGGCCCGCTGGTCACCCGGTTCCTGGTGCTGACCCTCCGGCGACCGTGATAGCGTCCCTGCCATGCGGACCTACACCACCCTCTTTGCCTCGTTCCTCACCCTCGCCGTGGCGCTCGCGTGCAGTGGCGCCGGGAGCGGCGATGTCGCCGCGGAACCCGACGCCGTCGCCGTCGTGACCGATCCTGCCTTGGAAGAGGCCGAGGCCGGCTCGGACAAGGCCGAGGCGGGCTCGAAGGACGCCGGCACCGAGACACCCTCCACCGACGAGGAGGACGCCACCGACGAGGCCCAGGCCAAGGCGGGCGCCTACAGCAGCAATGTCTACGGGGTTTGCCGCAAATACACCGACTGCGATTGCAACCTGTACGGCTCGGTGACCGATTGCGTGGAGGAGTTCGGCGACGCGAAGAACATGTTTCCGCCGTCGGTGTGGGGTTGCGTCCTGGCTCGGGATTGCGAGGGACTGTGCGTGTTCAACGCCGGCACCTGCTTCGAGCTGTACGCGCTCCAGTACACCAAGGGCTCCAAGAAAGGCGCCAAGTACTGCGAAGAGGGAACGCTCCCCATCGAGTACTACGACCGGGACGGGGTGCACCTCAAGACGGTGTGCCGCGAGTAGAGGCTACAGAACCGCTTCGATGTCCTGGGCGAGGTCCGCGGGCTTGATCGTCGAGGCGTAGCGGCGCAGGATCCGGCCCTCCCGGTCCACCAGGAACTTGGTGAAGTTCCACTTGATGGCCTCGGACCCCAGCGCCCCAGGGGCGGCCGTCTTGAGCTGGCGGAAGAGCGGGTGGGTACCCTCGCCGTTGACCTCGATCTT
>JAFDJI010000301.1:0-5383 GCA_019307545.1 Deltaproteobacteria bacterium
CCCGTCCAAGCGCACCAGGTCGTAGAACCCGCCGGAGGCCTTGTAGCAGCCGAGAAACATCGCGGCGCCCAAGAACGCCGTCACGGTGGATCCGCCGTGGTGGCGGACCACCCGTACGATGGCACCCGCTGCCGCCAGGGTACCCGCCAGGCTGACGGCACGCCCCAATCCATACCCGAGCCCGAAGACCTTCCCCAGAGCGGCGAGGACAGAGGCATACCCGGCCGGGTAGATGAACGGAATGAACTCACGCCCCGGCTCGGCGTAGAGGGGAAGCCCCTGCTGAAGGCGCCAGGAGTGCACCAGCATCCCGCCCTCCATCCACTCCAGATCGAAGGGGTACACAAAGCGCCCAGCCCAGATGGCCGCCAGGTGCGCGACCAGCACCACGGCGGCGACCACCGGGATGGCCAGGGCAGCCGTCTTGGTCCAGGGTTTCATCGGGCGGCCCTTAACCCCCCTGCCCTCACGCGGTTAGATCCACTCCCCATCCTCGCCGCGGAGGCGTATATGAGAACCGCATCGCTGATGGTCGCCCTGCTCGTCGCTTGCAAGCCGCCGGCCACGCCGACCGACGACCTGCCCGTCACGGTGACCCTCGTGGCCATGAACGACTTCCACGGTGCCCTGTACGAGGAGGCCCTGCCCGGGGACCCGGAAACTGCAATCGGGGGACTGCCCTGGGTTGCCGGAGCGCTCGACACCCTGCGCGAGGAGGAGCCCGATTTGGTCCTCCTGGACGCAGGCGACATCTTCCAGGGGAGCTGGCCGGTGAACGCCACCCAGGGGCGCGGCGCCATCGACGCCCTGAACCTCATCGGGGTGGACGCGTCGGCGGTGGGCAACCACGACTTCGACTACGGCGGCGTGGAGGGGGGCCACCCCAAGCGGGGCGCCTTTGAGGCGGCCGGCGAGCGCGCCCGGTTCGCCTGGCTGACCGCCAACATCCACGAGGCCGATGGAGAGCGGTGGCAGCCACCGGGGTTCGCCCCGTGGACGGTCATCGAACGCAAGGGGAAGCGACTCGGCGTGATCGGCCTCTCCACAACCGACACCCCCCAGACCACCCTGTTCGAGAACGTGGACGACCTCACCTTCGCCGACCCGGTCCAGAGCGTAGAGGCACTGCTCCCCGAGATCGAGGCCGCCGACGTCGATGCGCTGATCCTACTGGGACACCTCACCGGTCAGTGCGAACCCGAGGGCTACCTGGAGCTCGGCGAGCCCTGCATCCCCGATGAGGAGGTCGGGCAACTGCTCACCGAATTGCCGGAAGGCACCTTCGACGCGATGGTGCTCGGGCACACCCACACCCTGCTCGCACACCGAGTCGGGGACACGTTCCTCCTCTCGAGCCGAGCCCGCGGTCACGTGCTGGGCCGCCTCGATCTGGTCATCGGCAAGGATGGGGTGGAGCCGGACGCCTCCCGCCTCCACGAGCCGTGGGCGTTGACCCACGCCCCGGTCGACCCTGGATGCGACGAAGGAGCCTACGACCTTGCCGCGCGGGATCTGGGAGGACGCGAAGTGACGCCGAGCGCTCCGGCGCTGGAGTTGGTGCAGCGACTGGAGGCCGAGGCTGGAAGCCTGTGCACCGAGGTGGGTTGCGCCGCGACCCCCCTCCAGCGTTCCCGCACCGAAGAGTCCGAGATCGGCAACTTCGCGACCGATGCGATGGCCTGGGCCCTTCCCGAGGCCGACATCGCGATCCAGAACTCGGGTGGGCTCAGGGCAAACCTCCCACAAGGGACGTTGCGCCGAGAGGACCTCCAGGCAGTCATGCCCTTCGACAACCGCATCCTGCTCCTGGAGATGACCGGGGCGCAGGTGGAGTCGATGTTCCGAATCGGCTCGTCGGGGGCGCACGGCATCCTGCAGGTGTCCGGGGCCCGCTACCACTTCGACCCCGATGTCACCAGCGGTACGGACCTGGATGGCGACGGCGAAGTCGCCGCCTGGGAGCGGAACCGGCTCTGCTCGGTGACCGTGGGCGACGAGCCGCTGGATCCGGCGGCGACCTACCAGGTCGCGATCACCGACTTCCTTCATGGCGGCGGTGACCACCTCGGGCCGGCCTTCGAGGGCGTCAGCGTGTCGAAGGAGGGGCCGTTGCTCCGCGAGGTCCTCTTCGACTACCTGCCCACGCTCGAACACTGCCTCGCCGAGGACGGTCCCCTGGTCGACCCCGACGCGCCACGGATCTCGATCGCACCCTGCGATGCGGACCCGGCGGGCAGCGGCACCGGGAAAGCGGGTAGCCTTCCAGACTGAGATCCTGGATGATCGCGCCGTGATAGCGGGTTTTCCTTGCCAGATGACTGCTTCCTTCCCGTGGCTGCTGTTTCTCCTCGTGCCGCTGGCGCGTGGCGCAGTCGATTGTCCCGAAGGGAGCTGGGTCGCTGGAGCGGACCCCCCCAGGGGCACAGAGCAATGGTGCGAGGCCTTCGGCCCCACGGGAGATCCCGTGCGCCAGGGCCCGGCGCAGACCTGGTCCGACGATGGCAGTCTCGCCTCGGAGGGGTCCTACGCCGATGACACGAAGACCGGCACCTGGGTGGAGTACTGGCCGAGCGGCGTGAAGAAGAGTGAGGGGGCCTGGTCACGGGACCAACGCCAGGGGCAGTGGACCTACTGGTTCGAGAACGGCAACGTGGAGCGCACCGGCCGCTACCTGAACGACAAGGTGCACCAGGCCTGGGTCCACAACTACGAGACCGGCGGCACCTGGTACGAGGGAGAGTACCTCCTCGGGAAGCCGCATGGACACTGGGTCTACTACCACGAGGACGGCTCGCAGGACGCCGAGGGCGACTTCCTCAATGGGGCCAAGTACGGACGGTGGGTCCACCTCCACCCGAATGGCGACGTCAAAGCAGAGGGCCGCTACACCGCCGGACTGCGGGACGGGGTGTGGGTCCACCACTACGAGGGTGGCCAGAAGGAACGGGAGGGCTCGTACCGGAGCGGACGGAGGACCGGCAGCTGGACCTTCTGGTTCCCCGACGGCCAGATCGACCGGCAGACCTCCTACGTCAACAACCAGCCGCATGGCCTGGAGACCATCTACTACCCGGCAGGCGAGAAGGAGGCGTCGGGTACGTGGGCCAACGGCGAGCGAGACGGGGAGTGGATCTACTGGTACGAAAACGGCATCCGCGAACGTCTGGAAACCTGGTCGATGGGAAAAAAGGAGGGCCGGTGGGTGAGTTGGTTCCCCGACGGCAAGCTGAGCTTCGAGGGTGATCTGGCCGCCGGACAGGAGCACGGCCGCTGGGTCCACCGCCACGCCAACGGCCAGGTGAAGTCGGACGGCTCCTTCGACCACGGCCGCCCGGTTGGTGACTGGGTGAGTTGGTACCCGAACGGGCAGAAGTCCAGCGAGGGCAGCTACGTCGACGGCCAGCGACACGGGACCTGGACCTACTGGAACGAGGACGGGACGGTGCGCGTGCGCGAGGAGTGGGTGAACGGGGAGCTACGCCGGTAGCCCACGGATAGACCACAGAGCATGTCCATCGAGGTCCGCTGCCCCGGGTGTCACCGGGAAGAGGAGTGGCCGGTCGGGGAGACCGGCGAAGTGGTGGTCCGCCTGCCGGGCGGGCACCGGCGCCCCAAGGAGCACCTGGTCCTCGCGGCCTGGAAGACCGTGCATCGAGCAGCTGGGGATCCGTACCAAACCGTGGTCGGACGATGTCCGGCCTGTGACCAGCCCCTCGTCTCCTCGTCCTCCGAGGCGCCGACCTTCGCCTATGTGTTCGACCTGCAACCCGGGCAACTGGTCGTCGAAGGCGAAACGATCCACGGGCCAGCCGGGACGATGTCGCTCGATGATGCCGATCGCTGGGTGCGTGAACATCTCCCACCTGCCTCGGAGTCCGGTGCGGGGTCCCTGGCCTTCACCACAGTGGCCCTCGGGATTGCGGGGACCCTGCTCGGTTGCTGGGTGCTCGGGATCGTCTTCCTGGGATGGTTCTTCTGGTTCGGCGCCCGCACCGGGGAGCTGTTCGCGCGGTAGCCCATCGGGAGGGGTAGGATGCAGGATGTCCGACGGAGCATCGGAGGACCCATGCGTGTTGTCGCAGGGTTGTGCGTCACTCTCCTCCTGGCGGCCTGCCACCCCAACGGGGAAGACACCGGGGATACCGGCGACACCGGGGATACCGGCGATACCGGCGATACCGGGGACACCGGCGACACCGGGGTCTCGGTCCCGCTCGAAGGCTACGGCGCGATCTCCGGGGACTGCGGGGTGCTGGACGAAGGCGAGTGGGGCGCCAGCGACCCGTTCTTCTTCCGGAACGCCATCACCTTCGATACCGCCTTCGACCCCATCCTGCTGTCCGAAGGGGGCCAGGAGGTGATCGAGGACGACAACCTCGGGGGCAGCTCCATCAACTCGGAAGCGATGGCCTACGAGATGCTGTACCGATGCGAGTTGGCGGTGCTTCTGCTCACCGAGGGCGAGGTGACCTACGACAACGCGGGGGGGAAGAAGACCGACTTGGTGCTCGACATCGACAGCCGGCGAATCGGGGTCAGTGTCACCCGGGCCGTCGAATGGCCCCGAGACGATCCCTACACCCTCGAGGATGCGCAGGACCTGCTGTCGAAGAAGCTTGGAGACGTCCTGCTGAGCAGCGAAAACGTCTCCGAATCCGACGCCTGGGAGCGGCAACTCCTGAGTGTGCTCGCGTACACGGAAGAGCACGCGGCCCGTCTCCAGGAGGCCTGGGCCACGCAAGCCCTGGACGCGGTGCGCGCCAACACCGGGGTGATGGTCACCGCCACCGGGGACGGCGACGCGTTCATCTACGAAAACGAGTGGTGAGCCGCCGGGGCGCACAGCTGGCCCGGAGCCCGCAAGGGATGCGGGTTAGCTGGCGCCGAGTGTCGGCAGTGCTTGCTTGATCCCCTCCAGGCCCACCACCGCCTTGGGGCCGTCGAGGCCCTGATACCACTCCAGAAGCCCAGGTTCGTCGGCGAGCACGACCACGCGTGGCGCTCCCGAGGCGAGCAACCGCGCCGCCGAGGCGCGCCCCTCCGGGGCCAGATCGGTGAGGAACCACACTTCGGCCTGCGCGTCGTCGCGGGCAACGTGGAGCCGCCACAGGCCTTCATCGACCTCGACCAGCGCTCCGAGGAACGGGTCGGTGCGGCGCTCGCGCGCGGTGGGCCCGCGCAGCACACGCCGCAGGGACCAACTCCCTTCGAGCAGCACCCGCGCGATTTCCACCACGGTCTCCACCCCCGGGCCGCCGTACCTCGCCGCGGTGGTCTGGGTGGTGAGCAACTCCCGGGCCGCGCCCACGGTCCCATCGGAGGCTGCAAGGCGAACCGCGAGGGTGATCCCCTCGGGGAGGCGAGCACGCTCCGGAGAGACGCG
>JAFDJI010000301.1:5419-8736 GCA_019307545.1 Deltaproteobacteria bacterium
GAGCGACGCGGTGGGCCGCCCGGAGGAAAGCCACCGCCCGGGGCTCGCGCTCCGTTCCGGCGACTTCTTCCAGCGCTGCTCGCGCCACTGCGAAGGCCGGGTGCACCCGCCGCATCGAGGACAGCACCTCGGCAAGCGCCTCTTCCGTGGGTGGCTCGTCCCGCAACAGGAGCGCGCGAAACACTTCGAGCGTGTCATCCGACGGGCGCGTGGTCTCGGGGCGCGGGGACTCCTGGCGCGCCGCAACCTCCTCCGCAGCGTCGAGGGCCGCCAAGAGTGCCGAAGGCTCCCCGTCTTGGAACGCCTGGATTCCGAGGGCGGACGCAGCCTCACGGAGCCCCGCGTTCCCGGTGCCCGGGGCGATCAGGACCGCCCGGGAGCACAGGTGCGGGATGCGTTCTCCGAGGCGTTCCGCGATACCTTCGGGGTAGGGAGCGTCGTTCGCCGAGCCGACGACCGCCAAGCGCTCCGTGTTGCCCTCGGTGTAGCGCAGGGTCCACAGTTTTCGATCCCGCGGCTCTCCGCGGGAGCTCACCCCGCGCCGCAGGGCGACCGCGGACCATTGCCGCCCGGCGGCCGCCCGGAGAAGGTCCACGAGGATGGCGAAGGGCCCTTCGCCGTAGGCCGTCACCGCGTAGGCCCCCGCCCTGGTCAGGCGCTCGAGCGTTTTCCGGGTATGTGGCGCATCCCCCGACGCCATCGCCTTGCCCACGATGCCAACCAGCCAGGGCGCTGGCTCCCGCAAGCCCAGCATCGCCACGTGGTGGTCCAGTGCTAGAGAACCCACTTCATCGATGCGTTCCGGGTGCGCTGCGAGGTAGCGCTCGATCATGGCCAATCGCGGCTTCCACTTCCGGGGAACAGGTGCACCGAGAAGCTTGACCAGGGGGTGGTCTTCGCCTGAGATTCTGGCATCAGCGGCGGCCCCGCCTGGCCTCCCTGGCGCATCCCCCTTTCCGACCACCTTCGCCCGCAGCCGGGCTTCCAGGTCACGTAGCTCCCGCTCCCGCAGCGCGGGGTCGTTCTGCTCCAACGCCCATGCGAGCGAGATCCACGCGCGAATGAGGTCGAGACGGGGCCCCTTGCGTCCCTTGAGGGCGGTCAGCGCGTCGCCCCATCGTCCATCCTGCGCCGCCGCCAAGGCGTGGTCCCTCGCCTCCACCTTGCGGTCGCTCCGTCGTCGTTGGCGCGTGCTGGCGACCACACCGGAAGCGCCGAGGCTGCGGAGATAGGCCTGGGCCGCCGTCAGCTCCTCCGGCATCGCCAGGGGCGGCGTCTGGCACAGGGAGAGCAGAGACTTGGCCTCCCGGGTGGCGCCTTCGTGGTCACCCAACACGGCGTACAAACGGGACATGGCGTACGCCCCCTCCCGCAGGGCCGGGATGTCGGTGAGGTGGCCAGCGCGCCATTGGCCGATCTCGGCCAGGAGCTCCCGGCGACTGCGCTCGTCTTCAGCTGCGATGATGCGTTCGGTCCAGCGCTCGAAGGGCACAGCTGTCTCCCGTGCGAGCACGGAGCCTAACCCGCATCCCTCACGGGCTGTGGGCCAGCTCTTCCCATTCCGGCTGGCGGCTTACAAAACCGGGCTCCTTCCCTCCTTTCTCGGCCTCCTTGCGATTTGTCCGGGTTGCAGGATCAGGCGGGGTGTCGGATGCCTGCGATCGTCAGTCCACTCGCCCGGCGCCACCGGCCTTGGCCGAATCTACAAGCTGGCCGGATCCACCTGGCGGTAGCCGCGTCGGAAGTACAGCAGCGGACGAGCGTCGGGGTTGCGTGCGGCGTGCACGACCTGGCCGATCATCACCGCGTGCGTGCCAGCATCGAGCCGATCGTGTAGTTCGCACACCAGGTGCGCCATCGCCCCCTTCACGACCGGCTGGCGCAGCACACTCAACTCGCCTTCATACCCGACAAAGTCCCGGGTGGGCTCCCGACCTGCAGAGGCAAAGTAGACCGAGGCCGCTTCCTGGTCGCTGCCCAGGAAACTGACCGAGAAGCGTCCTGCGCGCTCGATCATCGCGGGCATCTGGTTGGCAATGCTCAGGCACACCAGGATGAGCGGTGGGTCGAGCGATACCGAGGCGAAGCTGGAAACCGTGAGCCCATACAGCAGGCCGCCATCGTTCACGGCTACCACGGACACCCCGGTCGCCCAACAAGCCAATGTTCCCTTGAAGTCATCGGTCAGCGCCACAGAACCTCCCACAATCGCCGTACCCCTCCCCTACCCGGTGTTGTCCGTAGTCTCCACGATTCGCCCATTCGCCTCCACCATTCCGGGGAGGTCCAACCCCTCCGCCATGCCCATCACGGCCTCAAAGAGCGCCACGCGCTCGACCTGGAGCCGCGCGATGGCCTTGCGTCGACGAACCTTCGTGAAGCGGACCCGAACTGCACGCGAGGTCTCCCGCGCCACCTCGAAGTACCTCAGCGCCACCAGGCCGCCCCCGATGCCGGCCACCACCGTCACCATGCCGGCGAAAAGCGCGGTATCCGGCAGGGCTGGAACGAGCGCATTCATGAGGGTGTGCCCCCACCACACCAGCACGCCGGCGACCACCCAGGTGATCGGGAACGCGACCATCCCCAGGAGGACCTTCAGGGTGGCCTCGTCCTTCTTCTTCCGGGCCATGCCCCGGGTCACCGCCCACAGGAACACCAGGGTGGGCAGGTTCACCACGTACCCGACCAGGAGCAGGGGCGGCAGCAGGAAGAAGACCGTGATCACCTGCAGGAGCAGGAGCAGGGCGAGCATGGGCGACCACAGGCGGGGGTCGTGGTCGAGTTGGTGATCATCGAGTCCCAGGGCCCGCAGGTCCTCGTGGTACTCCCCGATGCGCTCCCTGAGCACCTCCACGTCCGCAGGGCGCCCAAGGAGCCGGGTGTGGTACGCCGACCACACGCGCTCGAAACCCAAGGTTCGCTCCCGCATGTCCGGGCGACCCGGGTCGACCCCAGCCCGAGCCGCTCGCTCGGCCCGCACCAGCTTCCGGGTGCGACGGATGAGGAAGTGGGTCTCCCAGCTGTCGGTGGCGTGGGCCACGTCGTGCAGCCCCTGCTCGATGTCCCGGGTAAGCGCATAGGCCAATTCCCGCTCCCGCTCCGGTTGGTCGGGAGCGGGGATGACATCCAACTCCGGCCCCAACTCCAGGGGTGGATGGAACACCACGTGGGCCTCGGAGCGAAACAAGCGCTTGTGGTCGTAGTGCAACCCGACCGGAAGGATCACGGGGGGGGTCTCGTCCTCTGCGAGGATCTGGCGCGCCTGGTAGTACAGGCGGGCCGCCCCGGTCTTCACCTCGACTGGATGGGACTCG
>JAFDJI010000996.1 GCA_019307545.1 Deltaproteobacteria bacterium
CGCCAGCAGGTCCTCCTCGAGCCCCGGCTCGTCGAGCCGGGTGAGCACCTCCACCATGGCGGCGCGCTCGTTGCCCTGGGTGCGCGCCAGCGCCAGCGACTCGATCAGTTCGTCGACCACCGGCTCCACCCGAAACAGCTCCGCGGTGAGCACCGGGACCAGGCGGGCGAGGGTGACCTCCGGCGCCTCTTCGCGCCCTTCGTCCCGGGCGAGGTCCTCCAGCCGCGCCGCGAGAAGCGCGATGGTGTGGGCTCCGGCGCGCCGGGCCACCCGGGGGAGGGTGCTACCGATCACCTGTTGCCAGGTCATGGTCCTCCTCCACCTGCAGGCGACGGCGCTCTGCCGCACGGTCTTGATACCACTCGTGGACATGCCGGGCCGCGAGGCGCGACGGCAACAGATCGTGCAGTGCGCGATCCCGGGAGCCGATCAGCCACACCTCGATCAACGCGGTGGCCTCCTGGTAGCGGAACCGGTACCGCATGCTCGGCCGGACCTGGACCCCCAGGTCGCGCCCCGGCCAGGCGGTGACCACGGCGCGCGCGAACAGCTCCGGGGAGAGGTACGCGCGCTCCCGGTCGGCATCGGGGAAGCGGAGATCCAGCTCCCCGCCGAGGGCCGCCCATGCCCCGGGGCGGGCCAGGTCGACCTGCCCTACCAGGGTGGCGTGATCCAAGCCGTCCGAGAGGCGCTCGTTGGTACTGACCTCGGTCCAACCGACCACCCGCGTCCACGGGCCCGGGGTCCAACGCACCTCGACGCGGGGTTCGAGGGTTCGGGTGTGGGTGTCCTTGTAGTCCGACCACATCCGCACCAGGTCTGGAGCCCAATCCTCCGGATTCCACCCCCCGAGGGGGACCCGCTGCACGCCGTTGAGCCGGCCTACGAGCTGCCAGTGGGGTCCGAGGTGACCGTCGGCCGAGAGCCGTACCCGGAGGTGGAGGGCGGAGAACGGCGACGGCTCGTCCACCCGGTCCACCCATTCCACGTCCGCGAGCGCCCACAGGCGCCAGGCCCGAGACAGCACCCGCCCCTCCAGGGTGCCGGACGCGGAGATCAAGTTCCCACCGGGCAGGACGTCCCCGCGAAGCTCTCCCATGAACCACAGCGGCTGTCGGTTGAGCCCCTGCGCGATGGCCAGGGACTGGATGAGCCTCAGCCCAAGCACACTCCGGTCTTCCGGCTCCTCCTGCACCACGTCGGCGTTTCCCACCGCGGTGTGCGCGATCACGGTCGCCGACCGATCCGGTGGTGGCCGACCGGTGGGTGGCATCCACGGCTGGGGCGTCGCGCTCGTCGCGAGGGCCTCACGCTCCCCCTGCAAACGCAGTGCGGTGGCGAGAAGGGCAGCGTCTCCCTGGACGGGACGCGAGGCTTCGCGGGGAACCCGCAAGTCGGGGACGAACCGCAGGGCGCGATCCGCCTGGAGGGACACCGTCACCGCACCGGACGCGGGGACCGGGATCAGGAGGTCGGTCCGCGCTTCGAGGGTGTAGGTCATCGAGGCCTCGCCTGCGCCGCTCCGCACCACCACCGAGACCTCGTTGCCCGACCCCTCGGGGGTCCAGGTCTGCAGCCGCACCACGGTGGGCCCGAGCACCTCGAACTGCGCCGTCTGGCTACCGGCCAGCGACCAGGCCGAGCCGGAAGGCATGTCGGGGATCCGTCTTGGGAGTCGGACCTGGGCCTCCACACCCTCTCCCGGTTCGACCGCCAGGTGCACCGCGGTCGACCGCCAGGTGCACCGCGGTGCCGGACGCGGGCACCTCCAGGAGGCCGGGGGTTCCCCAGGTGTCCACCTCCATCCGGGCCAACTCCCCTCCTTCGAGGTCCAGGGCCAGGAAACGGCAGGTGGGCGTGGGCTGCTCCACGCGGACCCCCCGACAACGGACCGGCACATCGCCCCCGTCCCCCGCGGGGAGTTGGAACTCCCACCCCTCGGAGAGCCGCACCGTCTCCTCCTCGGGCCAGGGGTCCGGGAACAGGTCGATGGGCTCCGGCGGGTCTGGGGGCCAGGGGTCGCGGACCCTGCGCGCTCGCCCACGGACCTGGTTCACCCGCTCCCACCGGGACAACACCCGCAGGGGCCAAAGCCAGGGGTGGTCGCGCTCCTCGGGCGGGGTGTGGGTCACAAGGTCCCGGTGGGCGGCGATGCGCTGCGCGGAGGTGAGCACCTGCCCCTCGGTCACCGCGCGGCGCCACCACACCCGCGCGTCCCGAGAGGGGCCATGGGCCTCCGCCACCCCGAGATAGTCGCCCGCGGTGGCACGCTCCAGGGCACCCTCCGGCGCGTCCCCCGAGACCCAGCCCGCACCGGCGGGAACCCACCGGTCGGGACCCGCCCACAGCCGGGCGCTCTCCCGCTGGAGCCGGCTCGATACGGGGTTCTCCTCGACGGCGTGCGGCCACGTCGCCAGCGCCCGTTCGTAGTCCTGCCAGGCGAGGCGGGACGCCCCGAGCACCTCCAAGAGGTGGGCACGGCGGAGCAGCGCGTCGGCTCGCACCCGATCGTCGTCCGCCGCCGCGATCTCCCGGGTGTGCTGGCGGAGATCCCCCTCCGCCCGCTCGGGGGCCACCGGAACACCCGCCGCAGGCGGCTCGGGCGGCTTGGCCGCGGTGACCTTCGCCGCGATGGGGACCGCACAGAGCACGCGCGCCCGGCCCTCCCCCGGCTCCAGGGGAAGCGCGACGGGACTCTGCCAGGGGTCACCCACGGCCGTCCACCGGTCCGAGGGGGAGGCGCGGGGGGTGATCAGCCAGGAGGTGACGGTGCCCGAGGGGTGGGTCACCTGGATGCGATAGGGCGTCTTCTGCCCGGCGGGATGGGTGAACCAGAGGACGGGCTCTGGCTCGACGACCTTCCAGCCCACGGGTTGGTGCGCGGCGGCGAACACCCACCGACCCGCCACCCAGGCGTCGGGGACCTCCCCCTCCAAGCCCGTCACCCGCACCCGAGCACGACAGCCCGCCACCTCCGGAAGGTCAGGGGGCACACCCTCGCCGGTCCACAGGAACTTGTGCACCCCCCCCGTCTCCTGGACCCGCCACGCAGTCCCGTCGGAGAACCCGGCCGTGCACACCCCCTGATCCCCAGAGAGGTAGAGAAGCGCGGTGCCAGGATCGTCGACCCGCTGGCCCGCTTCCAGGAACGGCGAGCCCAGGGGGATCCATCGCACCTCGTCGGGCCGCACCGGCGCGAGGGAGGGACCGAAGAGGGGAGCGACGGGCGGGCTGCCCTCCGGGTCGATGGTGTGTCGTTCGTCCGGCCGGGCGGGAGAAGGCGCGTAGACGGCGATGTCTCGGAGCCGCTCGGCTCCCTTCGCGCCTCGGAGGTACAGCTCGGGAAAGGACGTGCTCGCCCGGACCAGCGCCGGCCCCTCGAGCTTCAGCGCGTGCGATCCCTCGGGTAGAAGGACGGTCCAGGTCGCGGTCCGACCG
>JAFDJI010000302.1 GCA_019307545.1 Deltaproteobacteria bacterium
CACCGTCGGAGATGGGCAGCGCCGTCTCCCCCCCCACCCGCACCCCGATGATCCGGCTCCCCTCGGGAGGCAACACCCGGAGGTGGGCAGCCCGTTCGTTGCGGACCTCGTAGTGGGCGCGCCCCAGCAGGCGACCTTCCTCGGTGGTGGCCACGGTGTAGGAGGCCACATCCACCACCACCGGCGGCATGGCGACCGGCTGGAAGCGGAACAGGCCGAGCGCGCCCCCGGTGCTGCCCGCCGACTGGAAGGAGGCGGTCGGTGTCCCCTCGATGAGCCCGCGCGACCACTCCGGCAGCTCCGAGGCGGGAATCGAGCTCCACCCCCTCAGCTCGGGCACCACCTCCACCTCCCCGTCCCGGGCGATCTGGAGCGCGCCATCGGTGCGCCACGCATCCAGGGGCTCGATCAGGGGGAGGGGAAGCGACGCCTCTGTGCCCCCGGGCACGGCCGAGGTCCAGCGCACATCGATCTCCAGCCTCTGGTCGACCGGCGACTGCAGCGCCACCTCGACCCGGTCCCCAGCCCGACGCCAGGAGCGCACGTTGTCCCCCACCACCTCCAGGTCGGAGCCCACTTCGACGGCACGGAACGCCACGGCCTCCAGCTGTCCCCTTCGCAGCTCCCACACCAGGTGGGCCCGCCCGCGCACCTCGGCGTCCCCCACGGTGAGTCCGACCCCAGCGTGGGCGATGGCGAGGGTGCCCCGCGCTCGCTCTGGCGGAGGAGCGAGGGCGACCTCCAGGTGCTCGGCGCCGGTGAGGAATCGTCCCTCCACCGCCACCACCGGGCGATCGCCCTTCTGTTTGCGTAGGGTGAGGTCCGCGTCCTCCACCTCGATCGACCCCCGCACCGAGGGCAGCAGTCGCAGGGGCATCGCCCGCGTCCGGGGATCCCCGGGCAGGAACGCCTGCAGCTCGATCTCCACCCGGTCCTCCACCCAACCCGCGATCACCGTCCCTTCGGACAGCGCGGCGAAGATCGCGGGGCGGCCGTTCCAGGTGACCATCTCCAGGTGCGCACCGGGTCCGAAAAGCACGCCATGCATCCACCCGGGCTCGTCCGTCTCCACCACCCAGCGCGCGTGCACCTCCAGCCCGTCCTCCACCGTCCGGATTCGCACCGACCGATCGGCGATCTTCGGTCCGGGGGCCCGCTCGGGCTCCGGCACCACCGGAAAGGCCAGCGCCTTCCAGGTCTCGCCCTGCAACTCTACCGATCCGGCGAGCGCTGGCGAATGCAGCACTGCCACGAGGATCAGGGCGGTGAGGTACGGCGGCATCGTAGGTGCAACGTCCAGGGGCTTCCGACCCTTACACCCCTCGGTGGTTCCAACGGAAGCGACGTAGAATCCGTCCCAGCGCACGCGATCCCGGGATGGACCCGAGGGAAGCGACTCGCTATGTCGCCCCGGACGGAGATTCTCGATGAGCACGGACCTCTCCCCCCAGTTCCAGCACTGTGACGACCTCATCGAACGCGCCGTGAACGACCGGGCCAGGGGCCTCGAGGGATCGGAGATCCTGCGCATCGCCGGCGAAGTCGCCGCCATGCGTCGCCGAGGCGTCGCGCTCGCAGACTTCACCTTCGGTGATTTCGCCCCGCGGTGTTTCTCCATCCCCACCGCCCTGCGGGATCGCCTCAAGGCGGTCCTGGACGAAGGACGGACGAACTACCCACCCGCAGTGGGGATCTCGGAGCTGCGGGAGGCCATCCTCACCTGCTATTCCCGCGACCTGGGATTGGACTACCCGGAGGGGTCGGTGCAGATCGGCTCTGGCGCCCGGCCCCAGATCTTCGCGGCCTTCGCGACCATCGTGGCCCCCGGCGACATCGTGGTCTACCCGGTGCCGAACTGGAACAACCAGTACTACGCCTACCTGAACCGGGCGCGGGCCGTGGCGGTCCCCACCCGGCCGGAGAACGGGTTCCTCCCTACCGCAGAGGAGCTCGCGCCCCACCTGAAGGTCGCACGGCTCTTCTGTCTGTGCAGCCCCTCCAACCCCACCGGCACGGTCTTCGGTCGCGAGCAGCTCACCGCGATCTGCGAAGCGGTGGTGGACGAAAACCGCCGCCGGCGCGCAGTGGGCGACCGCCCGCTCATGGTTCTGTACGACCAGGTCTACTGGCAGCTGGTGTTCGCCGGCTCCGAGCACCTCACCCCGGTGGGTCTGGTCCCGGAGATGGCCCGGTACACGCTGTTCGTGGACGCGATCTCCAAGGGCTGGGCGGCCACCGGGCTGCGGGTTGGATGGGGCGTGTTCCCCCCGTGGATCCGCGAGCGAACGAAGCCCCTCATCGGGCACATGGGTGCCTGGGCCCCGCGGCCAGCCCAACACGCCACGGCGTCCCTGTTGCTGGACCAGGACGCGATCCGTGATTTCGTCGTGCCCTTCCGCACCACCGTGGCCGAGCGGCTGAGGAGGATCCGCAACGCATTCCTCGACATGAAGGCCGAGGGCCTTCCGGTGGACTCGCTGAAATCCCAGGGCACCATCTACCTGACCGTGCGCTTCGACATCCTGGGGCGGAAGCTCCCCGATGGCCGCACCGTCACCACCGACGAAGACATCCGGCGGCTGCTCCTGGAAGACGCCGCGGTCGCCTTCCTCCCCTTCACCGCCTTCGGCCTCCCCCACGACACCGGCTGGGCCCGGCTATCGGTCGGCGCCATCGACGACGACGAAATCGACCGTGCCCTGGAGCGCATCCGGACAGTCCTGGGCCGTCTCGACTAATCGAAGAATTCAGATCGAAATCGTCGAAAACCGATCGGAGAGGTGCCGTGTGGGCGGGCCTCCGCGATGGCATGCCCCTTGCTCCTCCGGTGGGCGAGACATCCCACCGAGGAGCTTCCATCATGGCCGGTTTCACACGCTACTTCCTGAACTGGCTTGGATTCACCCACACCAAGCCCACTCCGCCCCCCACCCCCCAGCCTCTCCCCCAGGAAGGAGCCGACCCGGGGACCCGGGTCCGGGGACCGGACGGCATCGAGGGCACCATCACCCGGGTGTTCGCGCAAGGCGGGCAGCACCTGTCCCGCGTGGTGTTCTCCGGACCACGGGGCAGCTGGGTGGCGATCGTCGCGACCGACTGCCTCGAGATGGCGTAGTCTAGAATCGCGACTTGGCGCGCCTTGACATGCGGCCCCGATGCGCCTCATGCAGACCGGGCGCCCCGCGGCGTACCACGCCGCGTTCTCCCCTACTTGAGGATGCACGGCCGGGCGTAGGTCAGAACGCAACCATGGCCGGGCCCTATCGCTATCGTGCCCCGTCGCGAGCCAACTCCCCGACCACTGGCGCACGGGCTTCCAGGCCGGCCACGTAGGCTTGTCGTAGCTCGGACGAGAGGAACGACCGGTGCACCAGCGCCACCAGGTCGTCTTTCACCCCGAACAGCTCGGCGGCTACCCGGGCAGCGGCCCTCGGCGTGAGCTTGCAGTACGCCGCGAAGTCCCTCCAGTGGCGGGCAGTGAGGGCCTTGTCCCGGCCTCCCAGGGGGAGGGCGAGGCGATCGTCGGGGAGGTAGAGCCGGGTGCACAGCAGGTCGTAGGCCGGCGAAAGCGCATGCCGTCCCGCTGCGTCCGCCAACAGGGAGTAGTTCTTGAGGTGCATGTCGCCGTTTCCCGTCCACCAGCAGAACAGGACCCGTCGGAAGAGGCGCCGGACCTCGATCAACGGCTCCGACGCGAAGCGGAGGACGAGGCGCGCACACAGCTCGCAGGAGGCGTCGTACTTCTCGGCGGGCATCTTCCCGGCGAGCTGGCAGAAGTCCTCCTGGCGCAGCTTCCCACCTCCATCGGGCCGGTCGAACCTCCGGACGATGTAGGCAGTCGCTCCGTCCGCCATCGGGAGGAGGCCGAACGAGGGTACCTCCACTCCGCACCGCCGGGCCAGGTGCATGGTCAGGTGCTCGTTCTGTGGCAGGTCCGGGAACGTCTCGGACGGCGGCTTCAGGACGTATTGGCGGCCAGCGACCGCGACCTGGAGGGTGGTCCGATCGACGTCCAGCCCGAGCGAGATCTTGCGCTGGACGCCGGAGAGCGTCCTGCGACCGACCATCGCGAGTCCGAAGGTGTGGAGCTTCGCAAGCTCGATATCGACCTTCGGAAGGTCGTCGATCCCAAAGAGCCCTCGAACCGCCGCTGGGTCTGCCGTGGTTCCATCCGGCACCTCTCGCAAGCTGATCAGGCAGCGTCGCACGGCACCACCTCGACCGCGCCGACACAATCGCGGCCGGTTGCGAGGAGCAGCCCGAACAGGTCGTCCCGAGACACCTTGAGCTTGGTCACGGAAAGCTCGAGCAGCCACCCCTCCGGTAGCAGGTTGGCGAAGAAGGGATGCAGCATCGGGTGCTCGTACGGCTCGGCACGAAGCGGCAAGGTCAACGACACCGGCGACGCGCCGGGCAGCACGACCCAAGCTGGATCGTAGGTGAACGCCGTCGAGCCGTCGTCCCGCTTCTCAAGCCGGCCGACCGGCACACCATCGAGCAGCACCCGTGCCGACCGCCTCAAGGACCGACCTCGATGTGCGACGCGTCGACTACGCCCAGCCGTTTCCCGAACACCCGGAGCACGGCGTCGACCTTGCCCACCCGGAGCGTGGGCTTGTCGCGCTCCAACTCCGAGACGAAGCGGACGCCGACTCCGGCGATCTCGGCAAGTGCGCGCTGGGTCAGCCCGTTGGCGAGGCGACGACGGCGGACGAAGGCTCCAATGGATTCCCGATCGGGATCGTTCTGTGTCATCAGACCCAGGATCACCCGCGCGGCGAGGGGTGTCAAGCGGTGTGTGATCCCGCTCGGGAATCTCGCGGTGCTCGACCCCGGTGTTTCGAGGGGTCTTTGTGCGTCGGGAGAGATCTCATTCCCGATCGGGATCACCTTGAACGCTCTCGAGCAAGCCCCCCAGCGCAGACGGAAACTACTCGATGCCCGCGCTCCAGTCCTGCATGGCGCTCGGCGCAGACCTGCTGGGGTGCCCGAATTGTGAGCGCGTCATGCGCGTTCACGCGGTCGTCCGCGGCGCCTGGGTCACCCGCCCCACGACCGGGACGCGCCTCCTGCACATCGGAATGCGCAGCAATATGGAGCGCGGCCATATCGCACTGGAAATTGTCGTCAGCAAGTCGCACAGTGTCAGGCGCTGACATGCATGCGCTTAGTACCAGGCCTGAGTTTCTGAGGGCTGGGAACACGCCCTGCTGAGAAGCCCGGTCCCACTGATCACCGCGAGGAGCTGACCGCAGCTCCCCAGCCGCCCCCGTCAGGCTCACCCCCGGTCGGACGGGGGCGGCCCTCGGTCTCATACACGTTGACGAAAGCCCCCTTCTGGCTCCGGCTGGGAGG
>JAFDJI010000027.1 GCA_019307545.1 Deltaproteobacteria bacterium
GAGGTCGCGAACATCTGGTCCAGGACCGCGGTCCCGCGCACCTCGGTGGGAGACCAATCCGCGAGTTCGACGGAACCGCTGACCAGGAGGTGAGGCCGATCGCCTCGCACGGCTTCCATGGCCGCGTCGAAGAAGCGGCGGCTGAACCGGATTTGCTCGATGAGGACCGAGAACTGTGACAGCTCCACCCGGTCCCGGGTCAAGCGAATTTCGCCCTGGACATCGTTGTAGCGGAGCCCGGTGGGTGCATAGGAGAGCCGTCCCCCCTCGAGGGTCATCACCAGGTCGGGCCGGGGATCGAGGATCGAGCCCGCGATGACCCCGTCGAAGCCTACCTGACCGGCGGTCACCTCCAGGTCTTCCAACAGGGCCGCAGCGATGGCCAGGGGGAGGTCCATGCTGTCGAGGTGCAGGTCCAGATCACCCACCACCCACGCCAGCGGGTCCTTACGGAGGTCCAGGTACACGGGCACGTCGCCGTACAGGAGTACGCGTCCCTGTTGGTAGAGCAGCCGAAGGTCGACGGCGTAGCCGCCCTGGTGGGGCTCCAGGGACAGCGTGCCCTCCTCGAGCATCACCTCGCCCACCCGGGGGTCGACCCACTGCACGTCGGCGACCACCACCGGGGTATTGAGCGAGCCGGCTACGTGAATGGCCCCCTCCAGCGCGCCGCCGAGGTCCACTGGGTAGCCTGACATGCCCGCCAGGCTCGTTGCCGGCAGGCCAAGGAGCGCCAGGTCGGCGAGCAGGTCGTCCACCCACAACGTGTAGTCGTCGAAATCCGGCTCCGGCCCCACGCCCAACGCCCACGCGACCGCCTCGTCTACCCGCGTGCTGCCTCCGCCGTCGAGCGCTGCGCGGCGAGCGTGGCCCTCGAACACGTCCCCCCACCAGGCGACCTCCGTGCCCCGTCGCCGGGCCCCGATCTCCATGCGTGCGGGAGCGGCCCAACCTTGGATGGCGGCCTCCGTCGCCACCGCGAGGTCGATCTCGGGGTGGAGCAGCGTCCCGTGTACCGCCACCTGCCCCGAGGCACGCCCCTTGGGAAGCGCGGTCTCCAGGAAGGGCTGGAAACGCGACAGGGGGCCGGACCGCAGGTTCAGCTCGAGGTCCACCTCCCCGGTCGGGTCGAGTGCGGGGGCCGCCAGGTCGAGGTGAACGGGTATTTCCCCGCGCACCACCACCAGCGGGACCCCATCGAGCGCCGAGGAGAGGTCCACCTCCAGGGAACCTTCGCGGCCGGCAAAGGTGCCAATGACCGCCAGGGGTTCCGCCACGCCCTCCAACCAGGTGCCCGTGGCGGCCACGTGCCCCTCCACGACCGCGGTATCGGCAGTGCCGGAGAGGTCGGCCTCCAGGTCCACCGTGCCTCCGAGGTGCGCGAGGGAGTCGGGGAACAGGTCCGCCAGGAGCCCAACGTCGAACCCACGGATCCGCACCGCGCCGTCCAGGGTCCCCGCGGTTCCGAGGGTTCCCAGGACCTCGAGACGCTGGTCCCCATCGTCGACCAGCACGATGTCGGCGTCTGCAATCCCACCCTGCTCGGTGATTCGGAAGGAGGCGGGATGTTCGGCCTCGAACCAGCGGCCCCGCACCGGCTCCAAGCGCAGCCGGGGCAGGCGAAGTGCGAGGGTGTCGGTCTGCAAGGTCCCCGCCACCTCCACCGTGTGCAGTGCCCCGTCGTACAGGGCGACGCCGAACTCCAGGTCGGTGTCCTCCATGCGGAGGGAGGACGTCCCAGCGCTTCCCCGCACCGTGTCCAGGAGCGAGTAGGGGCCGACGTCGACCGTGGCGTTCACCACCAGGCCACCATCGGGTGCCAGGCGCACCTCCCAAGGGCCCTCCACCACGTCGAGGTCGAACACGGCCGGCATGGCCACGTGCTCCGCGCGGGCGGTCCCCATCACCACCAGGGTGCCCTCGTAGGGCACGTCGACCTCGAGGGACGGATCGTGCACGGTCCCCAGCGCCACCCCATAGGCCTCGCCGTTCCTGGCGATGACGTCGCCGGTCACCACCGTCCGCTGGGTGCCGGCCGCGACGCGGATGTCGGCATCCACCCGCTCGAAGGAGATCTCCTCGCCATAGGTGAAGGAGCGCATCACCACTCGACCGCCCACCCGGTAGACCCCCTGGGGCTCCTTGGTGTCCCCGGTGATGTGGGCGTCGATGTACCCCCGACCGCCGATCCCCTCGGCCCCGTAGCGAACCAGCTCTCGACCGTTGAACCTGCCCTTCACCCGCAGGTCCATCGGGCCCTGCGCCAGGTCCAGCCCCCCGCTCACCTCCAGGGGTCCCAAGGGGCCGTCGGTGGTCAGCCGCGGCAGGGTCAACACGCCCTCGGAAAGGCTGAACTCCCCCTCCATGCTGGAAAAATCGGTCCCAAACACGTGCTGGTCGCCCCCCGCCCAGGTGCCCCGCACCACCACCGCATCGGGCCAGGTGGTGCCAGAGCCGGTTGCCACCAGCGCCCCGTCCAGCACCAACTCCTGCCCCAGGGCGGCGACCATGTCCCGCAGGGCGGGGTAGGTGTCCTCGGCGTGGAACCCGCGTAGCTGCACCGTCCCGGCCCAGGGAAGGTCAGTGTCTCGGAGGTCCACGCTTGCCTCCAGGTCGAGCCCGCCCCGCACGGGTTGCACGCCATCCAGGGCGGCGGTGACCTCCAGGGCGGACAGGCGTCCTCCCACCTCCACCGTGCCTCGGTAGGTGCCTCCGAGCCCGGGCCTCCCGATCCATGGGTCCAGAGCCGCCAGGTCGAGTGGGTCCACGGTGAGGTGGAGGTCACAGCTCGGATTGTCCCCGGTCAGCCCGGTCACCGACCCGTTGGCGAGGACCAGGATCCCCGCCGCCTCCGCCACCAGCGCGTCCAGGCCGGCGCGGTCCCCATCATAGGAAACCGAGCCTCGCACCCCGACCGGCCCTGGCTCGGGGGACCGCACCTGGCCCCGGATGTCGACCTGGCTCGCCGCGATCAGCTTGCCGCGAGCACGCGCGGTTGCGCTCCCCTGCAACTCCGCCACCTCGATCTCCATCGAGGGGGTGGCGTACCGGAAGTGACTGTCTTCCAGCTCCAGCAACGCCAGCGTCAGGTCGATCGGCAGCCCGGCCCACTCGCTGGGCGGGGCGTCTGGGTCGGGGGGCCCGAACAGGTTGTGGAAGCTGTTCCTGCCCTCGGAGTCGGTCTCCACGTCCACCACCAGTCCCGAGGCTCGGAGCAGGGGCAGCTTCAGGTGCTTCTGGAGGAGGCCGAGCAGGCGGAACCGAACCTCCAACTCCCGTACCGCGACCACCGCGCGACCGTCTTTCTCGCTCAGGGCTACATCGGTGAGGACCAGCCGGTTCCAGAGGTTGGTGTCCAGGCGACCGATCTCGAAGTCTCCGGTCACCAGGGCGTTGCGGACCAGGGACTCGACGTTCTTCTCGATGAAGGCGTTCCCTGAAGTGGAGCGCAACCAGAGCCAGCCGCCGAGCGTCAGCAGCACCACCAGCCCCGCGAGTCCAAGCCCGAGCAGCCCCAGCACCCTGAGCACACGCCGGAAGCGCAATCGCCTGGGCTTGTCCGGCGCGCTCATTCAGAACGCCTCGCCGATCGCGATGTACACGTTGAGCGCAAAGGGGATGGTGCGGGTGTCCCGCGGTCGCTGCATCTTCGGGAACAGGGCCGAGAACAGGTCGTAGCCGCGGATGCGCGGGTCGTAGGGCCGCTCCACCGGGAAGGGCCCCTCCGAGGTGAAGTCGCAGCCCACCACCTGGTCCGGCCCGCCATCCTCGGGGTAGAGCGGACGGACGCCGATGTCGAAGCGGAAGGGGCCCACCGGCGAGGCGTACCGTACCCCCACCCCCGCTCCGACTCGAAGGCTCTGGAAGTCGACCTCCTCCGTGCTGTCCACCAGCACACCCACGTCGGTGAAGACCACCGCGCTCAGGGTGCCGTTCACGTCGTACCGAACCTCCGCCGCACCGATGGCGCCCAGGTTCCCGCCTCGGGGGAGGTAGCGCACGATCTCTTCCTTGTCGGGGTCGGGGGCGATGCACACCGTGTTGTAGGGCCCCACCTGGTCGGCGAGACACCCTCGCAGGCTGCTGGCACCACCAAGGAACGCCTTTTCCTGGTAGGGCAGCGAAGTGTGGTCGCCCCAGGTCTTGAGCGCCTTCCCCTGGAAGCGCAGCGCCAGGGTGAAGGGGGTGGACGTGACCCGCTTCTTGAAGCGCAGGCGCCGGTAGGTGCGTACGTCCACGCTCAGCTCCGTGTACAGGAAGCCCGGAGGCCCGTCCAGGTTGTCCGCCAGGATCCACTCGGTGATCGGCAAGGCCTGGCTGAGACCAATGCCGTAGTACGAGCCGCGGGTGGTGAACACCGGGTCGTCTCGCCAGTCCACCACCAGCTGGTTGGACCACTTGGTCAACCGGTAGGGGTTCTGGAAGTCCTCTCCGAAGAGCACCAGCACCGAGGGGTCCTCCTCGTCGACATCCCGGAACTCATACAGCTCCCAGGACGGCCCCGTGCGGAGGATCAGCTTCTCGTTCGGCTTGTAGGTGAAGGCGAGCAGGGCCTTGGGGTTGAGGTAGTAGTATTGCCCGCTCTGCACGTCCTGTTCGATGCTTCCTGACAGAACCAGGCCAAAGTCGGGGGAGAACAGCCGTGGTGTAGAGAGGGTGAGCTCGGCGCCATAGATCGGGGCCGAAGCCAGCCGAGAGGAGATGCCGTACCCGATGTTCCCGGTGGCCTCGAGCTGAAGCAGCCGGTGGAGCATGTTGGTGTGGCGGAAGGTCGCGGAGACGTGGGGCGACAGCGTCCCACCGGTGTAGCTGGCACCCGCGCCCAGCCGCAGGGTGCGGAAGAAGGCCTCGGTCACCGAGACCGTGATGGGCACTTCCCGTCGCGAGGGGTCCGACAGGTCGGGGGTGACGTTCACCACCGAGAACGTGCTGAGCTGGAAGATGCGGCGCTGGGACCGTTTGAGGTCCCGCACGTCGTAGGGCTCCCCCTCCTCGAAGGTCAGCGTGTCGAGGACCACTTCCTCGGAGACCGCGACGTTTCCCGCCACCGAGATCGATCCGATGGTGGCCAGGATCCCCGGATCGGTGTCGAAGGACACCTCTACGGCCTTCTCCTCGGGGTAGGCCGCCATCGTCGCTTCCACCCGTGCATAGGGGAACCCGTGACGGGAGAGCAGATCGAGGAGCAGCAGGCGGGTCTCCTCGACGAGGTCGAGGTCGAAGCGTTGGTCCTCCTGGACCCAACCCGTGCGCAGCACCGTCCTGCGAAACTGCCGGTGGACGGGCTGGTCCATTCCTGCGATCTCGAAGCGCCGTACCATCGAGGGTTCCCCCGGGGAGACGAACCCACGGATCTGCACCACCCCAGCGCGCTTCTTGCCGCGTGGACGGGTGCGGATCACCTCCCACCCCTCCACCCGGGCGTCGAACCACCCATGGTGGGCGTACCAGACCTCCAACCGGTAGGCGTCGCGCGCCAGGGCGTCCGGAGCGTACGCTTCCGGGTCGATCCAGTACTTCATCGGGAAGATCGTCACGCCCCAGGGGCTGTCCCCCTGCTCCATCTGGCTCACGAGAAGGAAGTCGCCCTGCTCGAAGGAGAACAAGCCCCCGTTTCCCTCGAAGCGCACCGACCTCACCACATCGGTGTGCACCTCATGGCGCGCAGCGGTGCAGCCTGCGACGCACAAAACGGTACACACGACGAGCAGGGCGAACGGCAGTCTCGATAACAGACGCGGCATTTGCGCACATAGGGTCCCGGTTGTGGCAGCGTAGCGGTTAGGCTTGCCCCGTGAACAGCCCCTCCCCCATTCGGGCCCTCCTCTTCTACGCCGTGATCGGCACTCCGATCGCAGTGCTGGTGTTCCTCGCCGCCACCCAGTTCTTCGCCGCCTGGGACGGCTACGCGGTGGGCATGCTCCCGCTGCGATCCGAGGACAACGATGCCTACCGGGTCCTGGTGGTGGAGGAGGACGGCACGGAGTACCTGTTCCGGTGGCCCAAGGAAATCGCAGAGGGGTTGGGCATCCCGCTCACCACGGTCCTGGCGCCCCCCCCGCGCATCCCCGAGGACAGCCCCCACACCAGGAAGTCCCGCTTCACACTTCACTACCTGGTGCAGGCGCCTGGTGGTGGGCACCGCATCGTCCCCACCACCTCTCCCCATGCCCTGGCCCTGGCTGCGCTGGTCTGGGTCATCGGACTGTTCGCGCGAAACATGATCGTCGCCGGGTCGCCGCTCGCGTGGGCCCCTCAGCCGACTACCCTCCCCGCACCCCTCCCGCCGGCGGGCCAGGTGGCCCAGAACCGCGCCGCCCGGAGCAAGAAGGGGCCGCCTCCACCGCGGATGCGGGGCAAGAAGAAGCGGCGATGAGCGGCGTGTTCCAGTCCTCGAGCCGCCCCGAGCGTGCTCCGATCGGCCGTCCGGGGTAGGGTCGGCACATGGGTGGCATGGCCGGGGTGGTGCATTTCCGCGGGGACTTTCCCGAGCCCAGGGTGATCCACGCGATGTCGGAGCGCCTTGCCCACCGAGGGCCCGACGGCGAGGGCGAGTTCCTGGAAGGTCCGGCGGCCTTGGCGCACCGTCGTCGCGTGATTGTGGCCACCCAGAGCACCCAGCCCCTGGTGGCCGACGACTACGTGGTCATGATGGACGGCTGGGTGTACGACCACGAGGACCTGGCGCGGCGCGCGGGGAGTCGGGACCGCGTGGCCATCGATACCCAGGCCGTGCTCCAGGCCTGGCGTCGCTGGGGACTCGGCCTCACCGAGCGTCTTGACGGGGAGTTCGCCCTGACGGTGTGGGACCGTCGCAACCAGACCCTGTTCCTGCTTCGCGATCGGATGGGGGTGCGTCCGCTGTACTGGGCCCGGGAAGGCGGCCGGTTTGCCTTCGCCTCCGAGCTTCCCGCCCTGCTCGCCGTGCCGTGGGTCCGACGAGACCTCGCCCGGGAAAACATCGCCGAATACCTTGCCTTCCGGGTGGTGCACTCCCCCCGCACCCTGCTCCGCGACGTCTACCAGGTCGAGCCCGCCCACTGGCTCCGGGTGAACGCCGATCTGCTCAAGACCCGTCGCTACTGGCGGCTGACCTACGCGCCCAGCCGCACCCCGCGTCCGCGCGAGGGGGACGTGATCCCCGCGCTCCAGGAGACGGTGGAGCGTGCGGTGCGTCGCCGACTTCGGGGTGGGGCCCCCACGGCGCTGTACCTCTCCGGCGGGCTCGGCTCTACGGCGATCGCGGCCGCGGCACGCACGATGCACCAACACCTGCCCACCTACACCATCTCCTTCGACGACGATCCCTTCCCCGAATCGCCCTTCGCGGGACGGGTCGCGCGTCTGCTTGGGTTGGAGCACCACGAGGTGGTGGTGGGCACGGCGGAGTTGGCCTCCACCTTCTGCGAGGCGGTCAGTGCCTTGGGGCACCCGGTGGGAAACCCCGCTGCGGTCCTGCAACTCCTGCTTGCGCGGACCGCCAGCACCCAGGCGCGGGTGGTCCTGTCGGGCGACGGGGGTGAGGAGCTTTTCGGTGGTCGGATGCTTGGGGCGCCTGCCCGCAGCCTGCGCCTGGCGAAGGTGTTCTCGGCCCTGCCCGGGTTGCTGCGGCGGCCGCTCGGAAGCCTGCTCACCTACTCCCGCCGGGGCCGGCGCATTGCGGCACCCCTGAGCCACTACGGCCTCGAGCTTGGGCTCGGGGGATACGACCTGTTCTCCGACGAGGAGCGGATCTCCCTTCTCCGCGACCCCGTGGACGCGCGTACCGGCATTCGCCGCAAGGTGCTCGAGCCCTTCTATGCCCGGCTGGACACCGACCCGCTGAACGCCATCCTCAACGCCTTCCTCCGGTCCTGGCTCTGCGAGGAGAGCCTGGTCCGGGCCGACCGTACCGCGGCATCAGCCGGCCTCGACGTCCGCTTCCCCCTGCTCGATCGGGAGGTGGTCTCCATGGCGGCCGCCCTGCCTGGGACCTTCAAGGTCCGCCGGGTGGGTGGGTCGCTCCACACGCGCTGGCCGCTGCGGGCCATGCTCCAGGGGGTATTGCCGCCTCCCCTGGTGAACCGACCGAAGCGCGGGATGCCTGCACCCTTGGATGCCTGGCTCTCCGGCCCCGGTCGTTTGTTCATGGAGGACCGGTTTGCTCGGCTGAAGCGCGATCCCCACAAGCTCTATCGTCCCGAAGCCTTGGACGACCTGCGCCGGGACGTGAACCGCACCCCGGGCGCCGGGATGCGCCTTTGGGCCCTCATCGTCCTGGACTGCTGGTTGGAAGGCCACGGCTGACCGCGCATCACCAAGAGGCCAATCGTGTCGTACCTAGCGATCGCACGAAAATACCGGCCCGCGACCTTCGATGGGATCGTCGGACAGGATCACGTCACCCGCACCCTGCGCAATGCGCTCGAACGGGGCCGCATCCACCACGCCTTCCTGTTCACCGGTGCGCGGGGTGTGGGGAAGACCACCGCCGCCAGGGCGCTGGCGCGGAGCCTCAACTGCGAGCACGGGCCCACTCCGGCACCGTGCGGAACCTGCCTCTCCTGCACCGAGATCACCGCGGGCATGAGCCCCGACCTCATCGAGATCGATGGTGCGTCCAACAACTCGGTGGACGACGTGCGAGAGCTTCGAGAGGCGGTTCGGTACGCCCCTACCCACGGGCGGTACAAGATCTACCTCATCGACGAGGTCCACATGCTGTCCAAGGGAGCCTTCAACGCGCTCCTGAAGACCCTGGAGGAGCCTCCGGCACACGTGGTGTTCATCTTCGCCACCACCGAGCCCAACCGCATCCCCGAGACCATCCTCTCCCGGGTGCAGCGCTTCGACTTCAAGCGCATCCCGGTGGTGGCGTTGGTGGAGCGCCTCGGGGAGATCGCCCTGCAGGAGGGTGCCACGCTGTCGGACAACGCGCTTCGGCTCATCGCTCGAGCCGGAGAGGGCTCGATGCGCGATGCCCAGTCGCTCCTCGACCTGGTGATCTCCTACGCGGGACCCGAAATCTCCGACGACGAGGTGGCCGAGACCCTCGGACTCATCGATCGCTCCCTGCTGTATGACACCCTTGCCGGACTCATCGAGGGTCGCCCGGACCAGTGCCTCGACGCCATCGACCAGGTGTACCGGTACGGCTACGAGTTGTCCCAGTTCACCGGAGACCTGCTGGAGTTGTTGCGGAACGCCACCTTCACGAGGCTCTCCAAGGGCGCACGGCGGCACATCGACCTTTCTGGGGACGAGATGAGCCGCCTGGACGACCTGGTGCAGGATGTGGACCCAGAGGTGCTCACCCGCACCTTCGCCGCCCTACTCGAGGTGCACGACCAGGTTTCGCGGGCCACTCGACCCCGTATCGTGCTGGAGATGGCCGTCGCCAGGCTCGCCTCCGTCCGCCCGGTCGAGCCGGTGGCGGCGCTACTGGGCCGCCTGGAGACGCTCGAACAGCGGCTGCGGCAAGGTGGCAACCCCGCGCCGGTGTCTGGTTATCGGGGTGCCGCCCGAGCCCGGCCCAAGCCGGCACCCGTGCTGGAAGAGTCCTCGCCGCCCTCCCGCAAGGTGTCCTCGCCGCCCCCCCGCAAGGCGCCGTCGCCGCCCCCCCACAAGGCGTCCTCGCCGCCCCCCCGCAAGGCGCCGTCGCCGCCCCCCGTCGAAGCACCCCCTCCAGAGACCCCCGACGACGCCTGGGCTTCGTTCTGCGCCGCCATCGCGGGCACGCAGGACGCGTCCTACCTCACCGGGGGAGAGCCCTCCCTGGTCGGCAACTGCCTCCGTGTGGTGGTCGCCACCACCCGGGTGCAGGCTGCGGCACGTCGGGTGGCCGCCATCCCCGAGGTGCAGCAAGCGCTGGAAGCCACCTGGCCGGGAGCGACCCTGCTCGTCGCCACCCCGTCCGAACCCGACGCCCGGTGGACCGAGGCCGACGAGATCCTGAAGCAGAGCGCCCTCGAGGATCCTGCCATCCGGCGGATCGTGGATACGCTGGGCGCCGACCTCGAGAACGTGACCCCCCTCGACGACGGAGAGAAGAAATGAGCCAATTCGACCTTGGCGGCCTCGGTGGCCTGTTCGCCGGCCTCCAACAGAAGGTGGAAGACATGAAGCGCTGGGCCTCGGAGACCGAGGTCACCGGCGAGGCTGGTGGTGGTCTGGTCAAGGTGACGGTGACCTGCGACTACCAGGTCACCCTGGTACAGATCGCCGAGGAAGCCACCGAGGACCGTGAGTTGCTCGAGGACCTGGTCCGTGCCGCAGCGGGGGAGGCCCTGCGCCTGGCCCGGGATGAAGCTGCCAATCGGGTGAAGGACCTCACCGGCGGTCTTCCGCTCCCCCCAGGACTCTTCTAGCCGACCCCCCGGAAAAGCCGTGTCCACCACCAACCCGATTCGACGCGCCGTCCAGCAGTTGTCCCGGATGCCCGGAGTGGGGGAGAAGACCGCCACCCGGCTGGTGTACTGGCTCCTGCGCGCCCCCGAAGGCACCGGTCGGGAGATTGCAGACGCCCTGATTGCGTTGGAGAACGGGGTGAAGGAGTGCAGCGTCTGCTGCGACCTCACCCCCCGAGACCCGTGCCGGATCTGTGCCGACCCCAACCGGGATCCCGGCGCCGTATGCGTGGTGGAGCAGCCTCAGGACGTACTCGCCTTCGAGCGATCCGGAGAGTTTCGCGGCGGATATCACGTGCTGCACGGTGCCATTTCGCCCCTTGATGGGGTCGGTCCCGATGACCTGCGGATCCGCGCGCTGCTGGAGCGGCTCCGGGGCGAGACGGTCACCGAGGTGATCCTGGCCACCGATCCGGATGTGGAGGGCGACGCCACCGCCCTGTACATCGCACGGCTCCTGAAGCCCATCCAGGTCCGGGTGACCCGCCTGGCCCACGGACTTTCGGTGGGCACCGAGATCGAGTACGTCGATGCCCTGACCCTCGCGCGCGCACTGCAGAACCGGAGGGAGCTGTGACCCGGATCCGGCTCAACGGAGAGGACCACGAGATTGCGCCCGGCACCACCATTGCCGACCTGTTGCGCGCCATGGACATGCCCAGCGAGGGCGTGGCGGTAGCGGTGGAACGGAAGGTGGTCCCCCATAGTGCCCACGCGGAGCACGTCCTGGAGGAGGGCGTCGAGGTAGAAGTGATCCGCGCGGTGGGTGGTGGCTAGGGCGGGCCCGGCCACGGAACCCCCGTTCCGGGTGGCGTACCGCGATCGCTGGCTCCTGGTGGTGGACAAGCCCACTGGCCTGGCCACCCAGCCGACCCGATCGGGGGAGGCCAACCTGTACGACCACGTGCAGGGGGAGGAGGATTACGTCGCGCTCCACCATCGGCTCGACCGACCGGCCTCGGGGTTGATCCTGCTCGCGGTGCACCGGGATGCCAACGTAGCGTTGGCGCGGGCCTTCCGGGAGCACCAGGTGGAGCGGGAATACCGGGCCGTGCTGTACGGCGAGACCGTTGGGGGGCAGTGGTGTCGCCCGCTGGAGGGGAAGCCTGCGCACACCGAGGTCGTCTGGATGGGGCAGGGATCCGGGATGACCGCGGTCCAGGTCCGACTGCGCACGGGCCGGCACCACCAGATCCGTCAGCATGCAGCCATGGAGGGCACTCCGGTGGTCGGGGACCGCCGGTATGCTGGGGAGGCGGGTCGTGCCTGGCCGCGCCTCGCGCTCCACGCCTGGCGCCTGTCGCTCGTTCACCCCGTTACCGGGGCGCCCATCCAGGTGGAGAGTTCCCTTCCGACCGACCTCGAGCCGCTTTGGGTTCTGGCCGGCGGGTGACCCAAGAATAGAAGGCCTCGCGATGGGTAGAGAGGGCCGGGCGACCCACGGCCCCGAAGTACCCGCTACCGTTGCTTCCTTTCGGATCTGGCGGGGTTCACAGGCTCCGGTCCATGGACCCGACCCTCACTTCCCATCGCGAGGAGAGGAGCCCGACGGTCGGGCGGACCGTCGGGCGACAAGACAATGGATGGCGGAGAGAGGGGGATTCGAACCCCCGGTACATTGCTGCACACGCGATTTCCAGTCGCGCACCTTCGGCCACTCGGTCACCTCTCCGAACAGGCTGGCGGAGAGAGAGGGATTCGAACCCTCGACAGGCAAGGCCTGTAGTAGATTTCGAGTCTACCGCCTTCGTCCACTCGGCCATCTCTCCATCATTGCTTCCGCAGGCTGCGAAAGAAGGCTTGAAGCAGGGCGCTGCACTCCTCCTCCAGCACGCCGGGGACCACCTCGAATGTGTGGTTCAACCCCGACCACTGGGAGAGATCCGCGAGCGTACCGAGAAAACCTCCCTTTGGATCTGCGCAACCGTACACACATCGATCGATGCGAGCGAGCACCATGGCGCCGGCGCACATCGCACAGGGCTCCAGGGTGACGTACACGGTGCAACCCGCGAGCCGCCAGCTGCCCAGGGCCTCGGCGGCCCGCCGGACCGCGAGCAACTCCGCGTGGGCGGAGGGGTCCTGGAGGGTCTCGCGGAGGTTGTGACCGCGGGCGATGACCTCGCCGTCACGAACCACAACGGCTCCGACCGGCACCTCACCAAGCTTGGCGGCCTCCTTGGCGGCGGCCAACGCTTCGCTCATGAATCGATGGTGGACGGCCTTGCTCATTCCACCCGGTCAAAGAACGGGGGGCCATGGCCCGGAAGACGTCAGGTATTATGCCCTGGCCCGTGGGGTGTCAATGAGGTCCTGGGAACAGCGGCGCATGTACACGTGTCTTCCGAACGTGAGGTCCCCGAACCACCGTTGTCACGCGCTCGGTGTGCTCCTGGCCCTGGCCCTGGCCCCCCCAGCGCTGGCCGGCCAGGTCACCTTCACGACTGCTGATGGCGTCACGCTCCGGGGAGAGGACTTCGGGTACGGCACCCGTGGGGTGGTCTTGGTTCACGGCCGCACCAGGACCTCGGAGGATTGGACCTACTTCGCCGGCAAGCTCGCTGAGCGGGACTTCCACGTCCTGATCTTCGACCTGCGCGGACATGGGAGATCCGGTCCCTCCGATTCCGTCGGCCCTGCGATGGTCGCCGATGTCACCGCCGCGCTGGGCTGGCTACACCGCCGCGGGGCCACGGAGATCACCCTGGTGGGTTCCGAGTTGGGGGCCAACCTGGCGGTCAACGCGGCCGCCCCTGACGCGACCGTCGTGAACCTGGTGCTGGTGTCCCCCGGGATGAACCTGAACGGCGTCCCCGTGAAGCAGCCCCTGATCGACTACGGAGACCGCCCCCTCATGGTGGTTGCGAGCAATGAGGACGCGTATTCCGCCAAGACCAGTCGCTTCCTGAGCGCCATCGCCACCGGACCGAAGCAGCTCACGGTGGTGGAAAGCGGTTCCGGGACCCGCCTGATCAACCGGGACATCGACCTCGAGACCCAGGTCCTCGGGTGGATCGCGGGAGGTTGGCGCGATGTGGAGTCCATCGCCCCGGGTGAACGAGAGCTGGAGGCGGGCAGCGCGGCAGACATCGAGACCACAGGCGTGAAGTTCGGCGACCGATGAATCCCACACTGCACGTTCCGCGCCTGGTCGAGGAGTTGGCGAAACGCTGCCACGACGCAAGCGGGCGGGCGTTGTTGGTGGGCGGCGGTGTCCGCGACTTCCTCATGGACCGCAAGGTCAAGGACTGGGACGTGGAGGTCCACGGCCTTTCCCAGCAGGACCTGGTCCCCATCCTGAACGGGCTGGGCCGGGTGAACGCGGTGGGGCGGTCTTTCGGGGTCTACAAGCTCTGTGACGACGAGGCGGAGGTGGACGTCTCGCTCCCCAGGCGGGACAGCAAGGTGGGGCGCGGGCATCGGGGCATCCGGGTGGCCGGCGATCCGTATATGTCACCCCGTGAAGCCGCCCGCAGGCGGGACCTCACCGTGAATGCGATCATGCAGGACGTGCTCACCGGAGAGATCCTCGACCCGTGGAACGGTCGGTCCGATCTCCAATCCCGCACGCTGCGCCCGGTGGACCCCGATACCTTCCTGGAGGATCCGTTGCGGGCGCTTCGGGTGGTGCAACTCGCTTCACGTCTCGAGTTCCGGCCCACGCCCACGCTCCTGGCGCTGTGCCGCGAAGCCGACCTGGACGAGCTTCCGGCGGAGCGGCTCCAGGAGGAGTGGCGGAAGCTGCTGCTCAGCGCCCATCGCCCGTCCCTGGGCCTGGAGGTCGCCCGCACCACCATGGTCCTCTCGCGGGTGTTTCCAGAGGCAGCCGCAGCGGACGACCCCCACGTGGACGCGGCCCTGGATCGCGTCGCCCTCCGCTCCATCGCTCCGGAAGGCCGACGCTTCGCGGCCATGCTCGCCACCTGGCTCCACCTCGCCGAGGTGGCGTCGGTCGAAGCCACCCTGGACCGCCTGTGGCTGCACACCTGGCGGCGTTACCCGTTGCGAGAGCGGGTCCTCCAGGCGGTCGCGCATTGGCGGGAGGACCCCGCCGATGATGCCGCCCTCCGACACCTCTCCACTCGAACGGAGTTGGAGCTGACCCTCACCGTTCGGTGGGCCATCACCGAAGAGGCGCATGCGTTGGAGCGCCTTCGCCGTGCGGCACAGCTTGACGAGGCACGCGCTGCCGCCAAACGCCTGCGGGACTAGAAGCTACCCGCGCTCGGCGTGTCCTCCGGATTGCCGCAGTAGCATCCGGTTTCCGGCTCGGTGCAGTCCTTCTGGGCCGCCTCGGTCGCGCAGTACTCAGCGATGTTGGCGCTCGGGTCGCAGTAGATCTCCTCGAATCCCTGCGAGCCCGCACGAGAGGGGACCGCGTCCACGCCCACCCACGGGCCGGGCGAGCCAGCGGAACCTGGCTCCACCGCTTCGCCGATGATCACGCACTCGGCGTCGCTCACGCCCGCAGCGCTGCGAACG
>JAFDJI010000028.1 GCA_019307545.1 Deltaproteobacteria bacterium
GTGAGAACGAGCCCGTCTACAACGTCTTGCCGAAGGATGCGGACCGGTATGCCGCCTGGGTGGGCGCGCGTCTGCCCTCCGCCGACGAGTGGGAGAAGGGCGTCCGGGGCATCGATGGGCGCCGCTGGCCATGGGGGGACTACTGGAAGCCGGGCTGCGCCGTCTCGGCGGAGACCGGGGTTCAAAGGCCGTTGCCGGTGCACGCCTTTGGCGCCCACGGAGTGTGTAGGCTCTTCGGCGCCATCGGGGGCGTATTCGAGTACACCTCCACGCAATACCGGGGCCGCGCGGACTGGGGACGGGTGGTGATGGGCGGCTGCTACACCCACCCCTTCGACACCTCCCGTGCGAGCCTCCGCCTCTCCCACAAGCTCTCCGGTCACCTCAAGGCTGGGATGCGCCTCGCCTGGGACGACGAATGATGAAGGAATGGGACCTCCAGACCGGACCCCGCGGGCTTCGCCTCCGCGTCTGCGAGTGGGGCACGCCCGAGGACGGGAGACTGCCGATCATCATCCTGCACGGCTTCCTGGAGCAGGGCGCGGTGTGGGATTCGGTGGCGTCCCATCTCCCAGGAAGGGTGGTCGCTCCGGACATGCGCGGCCACGGCCTTTCCGGTCACATCGGCCCGGGAGGCTTCTACCACTTCTGGGACTACGTGCCCGACGTGGCCACGCTCATCGACCATCTCGGCGGACGCGTCGACCTCGTCGGACACTCGATGGGGGGCGGCCTCGCGATGCTGCTCTGTGCCCTGCGCCCCGAAAAGGTCCGCCGGCTGGTGAACATCGAAGGGCTCGGACCTCTGGATGCCGAAGGCCGCGACCTCGATCAGGCCGACAAGTTCGTCGCCGCGATCCGGGAACCGCCCCGACACCGCCTGATCCGTGACATCGAGGAGGGGGTGAAGCGGATGCGTCGCTGGAACCCGCACCTCTCGCCCCGGTTCGCCCGATTCCTGGTAGAGCGCATCACCCGTCCACCCGAACCTGGCGACGACTACCAGGGAACACCCACCGAGGGGGCGCTCATCTGGACCTGGGACCCACTCCACCGCGCCCGCTCCCCGGTCCCCTTCCGGGCGTTGTCGTTCCAGCAGTTCCTCGAGCGCGTCAAGGTGCCGGTGCTGTTCATCCGGGGTGCCGACTCCCCGTTCGTGCTCCCCGACCAGGCCGAGCGGGAGGCCCTGATCCAGGATCTCCGCACGTCCGAGGTCCACGGGGCGGGCCACATGATCCACCACCAGAAACCACGGGAGCTGGCGGCCCTGATCGCCGAGCATCTCGCCTGAGACGCTGACCGGCTGTTCCGAGGAGGACTACTCGTCGAGATGGCCCCAGAGGTTGGCGGGCTCACCGGCGTCGGGCATCCGCTCCGACCAGAGCTCGGCGGTCCCCTCGGGCGGCTCGGCGAGCTGCGGGGCCGGTGCCGCCTCGATGACCGGCTCATCGTCCGAAGGCGGCTCGAACGCTTCGGGGATGGGAAGCGGCCTGGGATGCGGAACGGGTAGCCCGTCATCGGGCGACCGGTGGGCAATGGTGGATACCACCCGCACGGGTGCTGGCACGAAGCGGGTGGGCACCTGCACCTGCTCGTCCTCCGCCGCTCGGCCCACCTCGGGCTCGTCTCCTTCGACAGGCAGCAGGGCGGGCAATTCCTGCACCGCCGGCGCCACCGACAAGGGCACGCTCGGGCTCGCAGACGACACCGGACCCTGTAGCACTGCCACCATCAGCAACATCGTCGCGGCCAGGAGCGCACCCCCGAGGACGAACCCGGCCACCCGGACCGGGGGCAGCACCCGTCGCTCCTGGGCGGGCTCCAGGGTCCCGTCCAGGTCAACGAACCACTCGTGGTTCAGCGGGTCATCGTCGAACTCATCCTCGACAGGCGTCCCGGCACCGGGCGACATCTCTCTCGTGGGCGGCGGTTCCAGCGTGGGATCGGGGTCCTTCTTCACCGGGTGCGGGCGGTCGACCACCGTGTTGGTGACCAGCGGGTTGGCCGGCTTGAAGAACTCGCGCTCGTGGGCCGGGGGCTTGGTCTCCAACTCCTGTACCCGCGGTCGGGGGGCCTGGACCGGATTGGGGGTGGCGTGGGCCTTCTGGAACAGCTTCCTACGGACGCTGGCGTCACGGAGCAGGCTGCGGCGACGACGCGGAGTTTTTCCGCGAACCGGGGGTGCTCCGGGCGTGATGTCGAAGGGCTCCACCCCGCGGCGTCCAGCCGCACGTGTGAGCGGGTCGTCCAGGACCCAGTCTGGGAGTGGCTCGGTTTCCTGCCAGGCGGCCGTTGTCGTCGGATCGCCTTGCTTCACGTTCGCCTCCACCTGCAGGCACATAGAGAGTGGTGAAAGATACGGGCAAGTGCTGTCAAGAGCTTGAAAAGCGCCCTAGTTTCCCACCTGACCGATCGCTTCGCCACCCAATTCCAGCACTACCAGGCCTCCGCCGGAGGTCGTCACTGCCAGGACGGGCTTCGTTTCGGCGGATCCCAGCAGACCGGGCGCAAAGCGCACCGCGTCTGGCTCTACATCCAACGACACCGTGTCGATGTGGCCATCGGGCAGTCGGGTGACCTTGACGTCCAAGCCCCCCCGACCCAGTTCGATCCAGCACAACCACACCCCACGCGCGGTCGGCAGTACATCGAGACCGATAACCGCGTCGCTGCGGGTCAGCGCCTCCACCTGGGGCGTGGACCGCTTGGCCAGCCAAGCGGTGCGCAGGCCGCCGGAGATTTCTCCGACGGACTCCTCGACCCAGACCGCCAGCACCCGGTCCTCGTGGGACGCCGCCTGGGAGAGGAGACTGGGGAACCCGGCGGGCGCACGCACCGGGGCGCCAGCACCCTGTTGGTTCACCGGCATCACCACGCCGCCCTTGCACACCAGAATGGGGAGGTGTTTTCCCAAGAAACCCCTTCCGGTCGGCACCTTCTCCGAGTGCACCAGTTCGAGGTCGTCGCCCCGGAGTCGGTGGACTGCGAGCGTGGGTCCGCGCCGTGAGATGCCCCACACCCAGGCGCCATCTCCATCCGCGCGTGCAACCGGGAGAACCGCCGGTGCGTACCCCAGGCCATGACTCTTCGACGGCCCCAGGACACCCTCGGCCGACAGCGGGTAGTGAATCACCGACACGCCGCCCGGGCGCTCCTTCAGCAGGAGCAGCAGGAACCCATCGGTCGCGGGCACCACCGCCTTCGCCAGCACCCCCTCGGCGGAGGTGGGCAGCACCCCGAGCAAGGGCTCGCGACCACGGCGGAGCACGCACCAGCGCACACTCTGCGTCTCCTCACCGTCCGCGTTCAGCCACAGCACCGCCACCGAATCGCCGGACCGCGCCGCACAGACATCGTGGAACTTGACGGGCGCGTCGGGGTCGTAGGCCGCGCCGACCGCGGCCACGCTCTTGAGCTGGGTGTCGCTGAGGCCGATCGCACCGGGGTCGACCCCGCTCAGGTCGACGTCGGCGAGGTCCAGCTCGGACAGGTCGACCCCATCTAGAATGGCGTCGGCGAGGACCGCGCCATGCAACTTGGCGCCGGTGAGGATGGCGCCGGTGAGGTTCGCGCCCGACAGGTCGGCCGCGCTCAGGTCCGCTCCGGTGAGGTCGGCCCCGGCGAGGTGGGATTCGTCCAGCCTTGCCCCCATGAGCGAGGCGTTGACGAACACCACCCCCTGCCCTCGCAGCCGACTCGCAAGCACGCTGTCCAATCGGGCCCGGGTGAAGTTGGCCCCACTCACCTGGCCGTCGCTGAGGTCCGCCCGCCGCAGATCCGCATCCGTGAAGTCGGCCTTGTGCAGTTGCGCCTCGGCGAGGTCCGCTTGGGGCCACTGCGCCCCCCTGGCGTCGACCTCCACCAGCCTGGCACCCGTCAGGCGCACCCCCTCCCCGCGCGTTCCTGTGAGCACCGCCTCCTTCAAGTCGGCCCGAGAAAGCTCGGCCTCGGTGAGGTCGGCTTTGTCCAGCCAGGCCTCCTTGAGTCGAGCCCTGGTGGCAAGGGCCCGGGTCAGGACCATCTCGGTCCCGTCGATGCCGGTCATGCTGGTCTTGTACAACGAAGCGTCGGTGAGGTTGGTCGCGGAGAGATCGGCCTTGTCGAGGTTCGCACCCGAGAGGTCCACCCCTGTCAGATCGACTCCAGCGAGGTCCGCGGCGAAGAAGTCCAACCGGCCCCGCGCACCCCGTTGCTGGTTGAAACCGTCGACATCGCCCGAGGCGAGGAGTTCGAGGAGATCCATTGGCCATCCGGAATCACCCCCCGATAACGCGGCCGACGTGGTTCGTGCGACACAGGTCGGCCTCCTGGTGGCTCTACGGGTCCGAGTAAGAGGAAAGATGCCGATCTACGAGTACCGCTGCGAGACGTGCGCCCACGAGTACGAGGACCTGGTCCGCGTCGGGACGAAGGACGAGGACGTCGCGTGCCCAAATTGTGGCGATCACACCTCGGAGCGGCGGGTGTCGGTGTTCGCGACCACAAGCACATCGGCGAGTCCCGGCTACGCGGCGCCGTCCTGCGGGACCTCGGGGTTTGGCTGAGCAAGCTGACCGGGCGGCGGTCGCCGCCTCCCATACGGGCTAGAAGGTCTCATGGGTTCCACCGAGAAACACGTCGTCACCGGGGCGTTCGGCTATTCCGGCAAGTACATCGCGCAGCGCTTGTTGGACGCCGGGCACGAGGTACACACCCTCACCAACTCCATGCACCGTGCAAATCCGTTTGGTGAGCGAATCCAGGCACACCCGTACCATTTCGAGGCGGCCGGGAAGCTGGCCGAATCGCTCCGGGGCACCACCGTGCTCTACAACACCTATTGGGTGCGCTTCGACCACACGGACTTCACCCACGCGATCGCCGTCGACAACACGATGAAGCTGTTCGCGGCCGCCGCCGAGGCGGGGGTGGAGCGGGTCGTCCACGTCAGCATCACCAATCCGTCGGAAGACTCGCACCTGCCCTATTTCAGCGGCAAGGCACGCCTCGAGCGCGGTCTCGAGGAGTCCGGCCTCTCCCACGCCATCCTCCGGCCGACGGTCCTCTTCGGCCAGGAGGACATCCTGATCAACAACATCGCCTGGATGCTGCGCCACTTCCCGCTGTTCGGTACGTTCGGCGATGGGCGTTATCGTCTACAGCCGATCTATGTCGACGACCTGGCGGCGCTGGCCGTGGAGCAGGGGGCGCGGCGAGAAAACCGTACCATCGACGCGATCGGACCGGAGACCTTCACCTACCGCGACCTCGTCCTCACCATCGGAGAGATCATCGGCAAGCAGCGGCCGGTGATCGGCATCCCGCCCCGCCTCGGCTACCTCGTCGGCCGGATCGTCGGCCGACTGATCGACGACGTGGTCGTCACCTGGGAGGAGATCGAGGGCCTGATGGCCGACCTGCTCTACACCGAGTCGCCGCCCGCCAGCAGCACCCGGCTGACCGACTGGGCCACGCAGCATCGCGACGACCTCGGACACCGCTACGCGAGCGAGTTGGCGCGGCGCCGTGATCGAAACGCCGCATATGGTGATCTGTAGCGCCCCAATCCCTGGGAGATAATGCGGAGCCAGCGAGGCCCCATGACATTCGCGCTCCTGCTCCTCGCATCCCTGCCGGCACTCGCCGAGGTCGGCATCACATCATCGACGGTCAAGGTGCTGATCGGCCTGCTACGCCGACGTTCCGAGAAAAGGTAGAACGCCGCCCATGCACGGGATGAATCTGCTCACCGACCTCATCCTCGTCCTCGCCGTGGCGCTCGCCGTGGTCCTGGTGCTGCGGCGTCTGCACGTACCGACCCTCGCGGGCTTCATCATCTCGGGGGTGGTGGTGGGACCTGGGGTGCTCGGGCTGGTGGGCGACCCTGAAGAGGTGGCGCTGCTCGCCGAGGTCGGCGTCGTCCTGCTTCTCTTCGGCATCGGGTTGGAGCTGTCGCTGGAGCGCCTCAGGCGGCTGTGGCGACCGGTGCTCGTCGGAGGTGCGCTCCAGGTGAGCGTGACGGGGGCGATCGCGGCGGGCACGGGTTTCGCCCTGGGCCTGTCGTGGCCCTCGGCCGTGTTCGTCGGCTTCCTCGCGGCAGTGTCCAGCACCGCCATCGTCCTCAGGGGGCTGGCCGAGCGTGGAGAGGTGCAGGCACCCCACGGCCGCCTCACCCTGGGCATCCTGGTGTTCCAGGACCTCTCGGTGGTCCCGATGATGCTCGCGATACCGCTCCTGGCGGGCGCCTCACAGGGGCTGGGCCCCGTCGCGTGGGCAGCGGCCCGCGCCATTGCGGTGCTCGCCGGGGTGCTCGTCGTCGCGCGGCTGGTAGCGCCACGGGTACTTCACCTCGTCGCCCTCACCCGCCAGCGGGACCTGTTCGTGCTCGCCGTGGTGGTGCTGTGCGTCGGCACCGCGTGGGCGGCGACGGGGGCGGGGGTATCGCTTGCGCTCGGCGCCTTCCTCGGCGGTCTGGTGGTCGCGGACAGCGAGTATCGACACCAGGCGCTTGCCGACCTCATCCCGCTGCGCGAGGTCTTCGCCAGCCTGTTCTTCGTCTCGATCGGCATGCTGCTCGACCTCGGCGTCGTCGTGGACGGGTGGTGGCGGATCGGGTTGATGGTGGCAGGCATCATCCACATCAAGTTCGCGGTCGTGGTGGCGGTGGCCCTGGTGATGCGGTTGCCCCTGCGGGTGGCCATCCTCGCGGGGACGGCGCTCGCCCAGGTCGGCGAGTTCTCCTTCGTGCTGCTCGCCAGCGCAGAGGGGACGGGCCTGTTGCCGCCGGTTCTGGCGAGCGACATCACGGCTGCGGCGATCCTCACCATGCTGGTCGCCCGGCTCGGGCTCTCCGTGGGACCCCACCTCGCGGCGGGCGCCGGTCACCTGGGGCCTCTGACCCGCTGGCTCGACGTTCGAGGTGCCAAGGAGGAGACGGACACCGAGCGCAGCGGACACGTGATCGTGGCTGGCTACGGGGTCGCGGGACGGGCGATCGCCAGCGCGATGCGCACGGCCGGCGTCCCCTGCCTCGTCGTCGACCTCAACCCCTCCAACGTTCGCCGGGCGGTCCGCGAGGGAGCCGAGGCGGTCTACGGCGACGTGACCAGCCACGAGGTGCTCGAGCACCTGCAGGTGAAACACGCCTCGTGCATGATGCTGGCCATCAGCGACCCGAACGCCAACGAGCAGGCGGTGCGGGCGATCCGCAAGGTGGCGCCGGATCTGCCACTGGGGGTGCGCGCCCTGTACGCATCCGATGTCGGTCTGCTGCGCGAGGCGGGGGCGACGGAGGTGTTCTCCGCGGAGATCTCCACTGCCATCGAGATGCTCCACGCGGTGCTCGCCCGCCATGGGGTGCCAGTAGACGCCATCGAGTGCCGGGTCGAGGAGATCCGCGAGGCCTGGGAGAGGGGCGGTCGCCCCGGGACAACCGCATGATGTTCGAGGAAGCCCTCCAGTCCAGCAGCATCGGGGTCCTGGTGTGGACCGCGCTGGCGCTGGGCTTCCTCCACACCGTGCTTGGGCCCGATCACTACGTGCCCTTCGCCGCCCTGGCGCGCGCCGAGGGGTGGTCCCGCCGACGGACCGCAGCGATCAGTGGGATCTGCGGTCTCGGCCATGTTTTCGGTTCGGTGGCCATCGCCGGCGCCCTGATCCTGCTGGGGACCGCGGCACAGGGTTGGGAGCAGACCGGGTGGGCCGCACTGCACGAGGTGCGTGGGGACGTGGTCGCGTGGGCGCTGGTGGGCGTGGGCGCCGCCTATGGCTTGTGGGGGGTGCGCCGTGCCCTTCGCGGGCGGGTTCATACCCACCGCCACGCGCATGCCGACGGGCACGTGCACGACCACCACCATGACCACCACCACGACCACGTCCACCTTCACAAAGACCGGGCCGCCCGGGTCACCCCTTGGGTGCTCTTCATCCTCTTCGTCTTCGGCCCCTGCGAGTCCCTCATCCCCCTCATGCTGGCCGCCCAGGGGCTTGGAGGATTGAGCGCCACCGTGCTCACCGCCGGTGCCTTCACGGTGTCCACCGTCGGCACCATCCTGGTAACGGTCGCGCTCCTCCAGGCCGGGATCGACCTGGTTCCGCTGGGTCGGCTCGAGCGGTGGACCCACGCCGCCGCCGGGATGTCGCTGGTGGCCTGTGGCGCTGCGATCGGGGTCCTGGGTCTGTAGCGTCAGCAAACCGCTGCACGGGCCTGCTAGAGCCTACGCTTCTTGTCGCCCTTCGGTACTACGTCTTCGGGCCCTTCGGGCGGTTCATCCCCCTTGGGCGGTGCGCCCTTGCTACGGAACATCTTCTTGAGACGTTCCAGTTCGGCGCGAGCCTTGGCCTCCCGGAGCAGGCCCTCCTGGCCCACCCGAGCCCGGTTGCGCACGCTCTGCGCGGCCTCGAGCGCCGCCTCGGCGTCGGCGAAGGGATCGCGCACCCGGCGCGAGAGGTCTGGGCGCACGTCATCGGGGGCCGCGGCATCGCCGGCTGCTTGGGTGGCAGGCTCCTTCACCCCCCGCGCGGCACGGGCGCGCCGCAGCGCTTCCTCTGCAGCGCTGAACGGGTCGCTGGCCGTCGCCGCTGGGATCGGTGGGGGTTCGTCCTCGGCCCCACGCACCCGGCGGGCCTGCTCCAGCACAGCCTTGGCGTCGGCCAGAGGGTCAGCAGGCTCGAGGGATTCCGCAACGGGCTCCGGCTGATCCACTGCGGGCTCGGGCTGGTCCTCGGCAACCCCGTCCGGTAGGGCGTCCGCGTCTTCTCCCACCAACGCCGCGGCGCGTTCCAACGCCGCCTCCGTCTCGGAGAGGAGGTGTTCCAGGGCAGCCAGGTCATTGTCCTCCAGGGACTCGGCCGGCTCCGGCGGCGCATCCGCGCCTTGTTTCGGCTTCTCGGGTGACATTGTGGGCGCCCTCCCGCCCGCAGCCTACCCCACGGCGAAGGTGCCGCGGCGACGACCGCCTACAGCGCCACCTGGGCCTGCAGCCGGAGCCGCAACCCGTCCTCGGAACCCGTCGTCGGCGTGCGCCGACCCCACCCCCGTCGCGAAGCTGGCACGGGCGTTGGAGCCCGCGAACACCCCGATCGCCCAGCCAAAACGGTCCTCTCCCGGTTTGCCGTCGGAGGCCATCAATCCAAGCTGCCTCTCCGCACCGAAGAACCGGGTCGCGATCGGCCAATCCACCAGGAGCAGGCTCGCGAAGGACTGCGCCCGATACCGGGTCCACGGCACCTTGAACTGGCCGACCTTCAGGGAGATGTCTCTGCCCAGGCCGACCTGTCCCCAGAGGTCCATCAGCTCCAGCGCACCGGGCTGGGTGTTGAGCTGGAACCCCGTACGCAACCGGCCGTCGAGCAGGTCCGTGTCCACGAGCAGGCGAACGCGGCGAAAACGGAGGGTCTCCACCGGCGCCCAGTCGTCGTCGGATCGGAGGTCGAGGTTGGCCTGAACCTGGCCGACGAAGCGAAGGCGGAGGGAGTTGCCGGCCTGGTCCTCCATCACGAAGGGACCCGGAACGACCAGCGCGTCGGACGGACCATCGGTTGGTTCGGCGGCACCGGCGAGGGACAGCAGGAGAAGTCCGAGCATGCGATCACCAGGAGGCCGGGCACCGCCCCTTACCGCTCCCGTCTCCGACACACCAGCAGGAGCTCCCGATTCTGGTGGAGGCACCCCACGCTCCGCGGGCCAGATAACCACAACCGGATAGGGGCACTGTCCGCGCCCTGGAGTGCCAGACCATGTCCATGCTCACCGCCTTGCTCCTCTGCCAACTGGCCACAGCTCAGGACCAGCCCGCTGCCGAGGTCCTTGATGAGGCAACCGCGCCGGAGACACCCGCTGCCGACGACACGCCGGCCCCAACGCCGCCAGGGGCCACCACCTCCCTCCGCCTGGTGACATCCGGTGGATCGAGGGGCATCGGCTCCGGAAGCTACCGGTTCTCGCTGGCTCAGCGCGTCGCCGAGCACCTTGCGTCGCAGAGTGGCGCGCTCCAGGCACTGGTGCCAACCCACGGTGCGCTCGCCCAGGGCCCCTTCGCGCTGCTGGCCGTCGATGGTCGGGTGGCCACCCTGCTCGACCTCGTCGGCGGAGAGGTCACCTGCACCGAGCCCGAACGCGGCAGCGCATTGCGGACGGAGACCGAGTGGCTCGTGGTCCCCGACGCAGCCACCACCCCCGGGTGGCTGGCCCTGGTGGCAGAACCGGGCAGCCCCGAGCCCGTGGCGGTGCGGCGGTGCACCGGGAGCGGTTCCGAAGCCCTGCTCGTGGCGCAGGACGGCCACCACGAGGACCCGGACTGGGCGCTGGAGAACTGGGAGTTCCGACTGGCCCTGCGCGGCGAGGTCACCGCCGAAGAGGCCACCAGTGGGGTCCAGTTCATCGGCATTCCCGCCAACGAAGCCTCCCGCCGGGTGGCGCTCTTGGAGCACCTGCTGACCGAGGATCCCGACGCCCGTTTCATCGATGCCGGTGCGTTCGTCGACGGGACCAGCAGCGTGCGGGACGGCGCCCTGTCGCTGCACCGCCCCCTCGGCTTCGCAGTGCTCGACCGCCTCGATCCGCTGGCGCTGGCCCCCGGCCGGACCGAGCTTGCGGGTGGTGCGCGCGTGTTTCTCGCTGAGGCCGCCGCCGCGGAGCTTCCGTACGTGGCGACCAACTGGGAGGCCGAGGACCCCGCGTTGTCGCTACCGGACGTCCTGATGCGAGAAGTCGAGACCGAAGCGGGCACCATACGGATCGCATTCCTGGGCATCGTCGACCCGGAGGTGCACACCTGGGCGCCCCAACTCGCTGTCGATGGGGTGACCCTGACCGACCCCGTCCCCGCGGCACGGGAGGCCATCGTCACCCTGCAGGCCAGCGCCACGCCGCCGGACGCGGTGGTGGTGCTGACCACCGCGGGTCCAGCGCTCCTGGCGTCGCTCCGCAGCGACTTGCACGGCGCCGACCTCCTCCTGGGAGACACCAGCGCCGAGACCGCTCGGGTCGCCTCCCTGGAGGCGACGCTCCGGCTCGGACCCGGGATGGATCCGCCCACCCCGGTCACCCTGCCCCTCGACGGCATCGCCATCGCCGATCTGGGTTTCGCCCGGGAGGGCGAGCGGTGGTCCCTGGTGAGCACCACGGTGCAACCCCAACCGGTGCCGGGCGACCTGCCGCTCGATGCCGAGGTGCGGGAGCGGATCGGCCAGACCCGCGCAACGGAGTACCCGCCCCTCGACCACCCCTTGCTCCCGGCCACCACGGAGGCCCCCAATTCGCCCCTCGACCAGGCGACCTGGGAGAAGCTGGTTTGTGAGGCGGTACGGGAGTACACGGACGCCGACGCGGTCTTCCTACCCGAGCTGGCCCGGGGCGCGCCCATCCCCGGGCCGCTGACCGAGTTGCTCGCCGTCGACCGCCTGGCCATGCTCGACACCCTCGAGGTGCACCGAGTGCCGGGCGACCGCATGGAGCGGCTCCTCTTCAAGTCGTATGGGCTGGTGCCGGTGCACTGCGGCGCACCCCTCGGAGCGCGGTGGCCCAAGGCGCGCGGGCGCTACATCGAGGACGAGCGGGTGTACCGGATCGCGAGCACCGATCGTGCCCGCACCGCCACCGGCGTCGGGGGACTGCTCCAGGAGGCCTACTCGCCCTGGGCCCTGGACAAGCCCGGCCACAAGCCGGTTCTCGGTCCGGACGGCGAGCCGGTCACGCTGCGCACTGCGGTGCTCGAGACCCTGCGGACCCTGCGCGACGACCCCGCGGTCAATGATGTCATCGCCGAGTTGACCGCCCGCTCCGGCTCCGACCGGCCGCCGATGTGGCTGGCACGGGTACGGTCCCTGTCCTTTCGGATCGAGCGGTTCCAGGGCACCGAGAACGACGCCTACGCGAACATCCCCGAGACCCTGGCCACCAGCCCCTCGTCGTTGACCCTCGGCGGCGACCTGGACGTGGCGCTGGACTACAGCAGCAGCCACCTGCTCTGGGACCTCCGCCTGCGCAGCAAGTACACCAGCCTCTCCACTGCCGACGAGTCGGGGCAGGAGACCGCGGACGACCTCAAGCCCTCCACCTCGGTGTCGTTGCCCGGCGCGGCGATCCCGGTGCCCGGGTTCCTCGACCTGATGCCCTACGGCGAGGTCTTCGTCGACAGCGAGATCACCCCCATCGAGAGCGACACCGACACCCTGCCGCGGCAGGCCGACCTGTGGTTCACCCTGGGCGTCTCAGCGAAGCGCAAGGGCATCGTGCGCGCGCTGCGGCTCGCCGGCTTCGGCCTGCGCGACCTGTCGACCCCCGACAAGGCGATGGAGTTCGGCGCGCGGCTGGAGTGGGAGACCCGCTACGTCTTCGGCCCCGGCCTGAAGTGGACCAGCGAGTGCGACGCGAGCGTCTACGGCAACACATCCGACCAGGACGACAGCGACCTGCGCTTCCGTGCCCTGCTCGACACCGCGATCGCACTGCCGCTTGCGCGCTACCTCGACATCTCCGTGTATGGGCAGGGCTTCCTCTTCCAGGGGCGGGTCCCCGAAACGTCCGACCTGGGTGCGGCCTGGACCATCGGGTTCTCCCTCGACGTGAGTGGCGCCTTCGAGCTGTAGCAGCAGACAGCCGCCACCAGAAACACGAAGGCCACCGCCGGTGCGATGACCGGCGGTGGCCCTACGGGACTACCCACTACCTACATTTGTGCTTCCGCCTGTCGCACCTGTTGGAGCAGCAGTCGTCATTGGAGTCACACCAGTCCCGACGCTCGCCGCAGGTGTCACAGGTCGACAGGTCGGGATTGTCGATGTTGCTGCAGCCGCTCACCGTGTCGCAGGTGTCCTCGGTGCAACCATCACCATCGTCGCAGTCGACCGGACTGATGCTGCAGGCCCCATTCAAGGGGTCGCAAGTGTCCTCGGTGCAGGCGTCGCCATCGTCACAGTCCACCGGGGGTCCGCTCTGGCAGCCCGCGGCAGGGTCACAGGTCTCGTCGCCGTTGCAGTCATCGCCGTCGTCACACACGATTTCCGTGGTGTTGTCGCAGCTTCCGGTCTCCGGGTCGCAGACGTCCTCGGTGCAGGCGTCGTCGTCGTCACAGTCGACCGCGTCGCCCGGCACGCAACTCCCGCTTACACACTCTTCGGCACCATCGCAAGCGTCGCCGTTGTCGCACTGGGCGTTGCTGGTGCAGCCGGCCTGGGCGAGAATCGCGCTCAGCTCGTCAGCCCAGTAGGCGATACTTCCGTCGACGGTGCGGTTGTCGACCGCATCACAGGGCTCGTTGTTGTAGCCACAGCTGCCGTAGAGCTGGCCCACGATCTGGCCACTGGCGTCGTAGACTGGCGATCCGCTGCTGCCGCCCTCGGTCGCGCCGAAGATGTCCTGGCTGTAGAGGAAGTTCGGCATCGGAAGCGTGCCACAGAATCCGAAGGTGGTCTCGATCTTCTGCTCCGAGTACGCCTGGGGCGCGCCGGCCGGGTGGCTGATGCGGTACAGGGTATCGCCCTCTTCGGGCACCACGTCAGTCCAGGGCATGAACTTGACGCCTGCCGGCACACCGGTCAGCTCGATCAGCGCGTAGTCGGCGTTGGCGCTCATTGTGTGCGCCTGCGAACCCACGATGCTCTCGGCAGGCCAGTAGTCGCAGTCCTCGCCGAGGTCGATCCGGTAGTGGAAGTAGGCCGTGACGCTGCCGAGATCGGCGTCACCGACACAGTGGTTCGCGGTGAGGAAGAAGGGCCTGTCGGTCGTCGGGTCCTCGTCGGCAATCAGGCCGCCCGAGCAGATGTAGGTGCCTTCGTTGGGCACGACGAAGGTGTATGCGGCCACCGCGTACTGGGCGTCCTCGATTGCGGGCCAGATGTCCGAGTCCGCGGCGTCCTGCACGCAGACCTCGTTGTAGCTGCACAGGTTGCCCGCGGGCGGCTTGGGCCGCTTCTTCTGGGTCATGAACTTCGGGGAGACGTGGCTGACCTTGCCCAGGGTCAGGCGCATCTCCTGCAGCCCGTACGTGGTGTCGGGACCCTTGTAGTGCACCTGCAGGTAGACGTGGTCGCTGCGCAGGTTGGGGGACCAGAAGGCGCCGCTGTCGGTGTAGGGGCCGAAGACCTCACCGTAGTCGTTGTAGAGGTACAGGTCGGCGCCCTCGGGGAGCGAGAAGTCCGTGAACTGGAGTTGCATCGCGCCGGCCCCGAAGGACTCGACCACGCCGCTCCACACGAAGCCCGCCTCCATAATGCGCAGGCCGTCGGTTGCGTTGCTGGTGAGGTCGATGGTGACGTCGAGGTCCTTGACCACGCCGACCTTCAGCCGCGGCTCGTCGTTCGTATGTAGCGCTTCGATCTCGTCCGGCGTCACCTGGATGCGCATCACATCCCTGGTGGCCGCCTCTTCCTGGACGAGCCACTCGTGCAGCGAGTCGTCGTCCTGGGGCGAGGTCGGCAGGTAGCCATCCTGGCCCGGTACCGGAGCCTCTCCGGCACAGGCGCTCAGCAAACCCGCGAGAATAAATAAACCTGTTGCATTGCGAAATGACATCACTGAATAACCTCCTGATGTCCGCTCCCCCGGGTGCAGCCC
>JAFDJI010000303.1 GCA_019307545.1 Deltaproteobacteria bacterium
GACCGACGACGATCTGTAGTCTCCCACCGGAAACGTCCCGCGCCTGGCGCCGTTGTGCCCGTATTCGAGACGCGGGATTGGCGGCTGGCGAATAAGTTCCGCAGGCCCGTTGATCCCGCACCGACGGTGGATTTGGTGGACTCGCGGCGGCATTGTTGGGCGCATCCCGTTGCATGACGGTGACGGCTCCCCATAATGGTCGGGATCGGGATTCGCGGAGGCGGTGCATGCACCAGATTCAGGCGACCTGGACCCCCCAAGGGCAGGTCTTCTTCTGGTCCTCCAGAGGATCTCTGGAGGAGGCCGTCGCGCGCGAGCTCCCCACTCTGGCGCGCGTCGGTGAGCGCCGGACGAGAACCCTCGCCTGGCCTGGCAAACCGCCTCGCCGCAAGCGAACGGCGGGACTGGACGTCCCCATGGAGCAAGCCACCACGCTCCTGGCGAGGTTGGCGGCCGCCGCCCCCGTGTCCGACAGTGTCCGATGCTGGGCCCTGACCGCGCGACTCGGGCTGGAGCTCGCCGCACGCCAGCGGGTGGTGCCCACGGTCCACGATGGCGAGGCCCGTTGGCGGGCGCTCCTGGCTCGTCCCGAGGACCGCCAGCGATTCCTCACCCTGGTGGAAGCCCTGCCCACGGCTTCACGAGCCCTGCCCACCGACGAGACCGGACCGATTCGACTTCACACCGCAGCGGTGGTGGTGCGGCGGTTCCTGGACGACACCATCGACTGCACCTTCCGCCGGGGAGCCTACCCGGGACCCTCCCGCGGCTGGGAGCTGGAGCTCGCGGAGTCGCTGCGGGGAGTCGATCCCACCTTCAGCCCCCGTGACGCGAGATTCCAGGGCGTCCCGGCCATGCTCGAGGTTTGGACCACCGAGGCGGAGGCCGCGGATCTGCGGCTGGGGATGACGCTGTCCCTTCCGGAGGACGATGCCGACGCCTTCGGTATCGACCTCTGGCTGCACCCGCTGGAACGGCCGGACCTCCAGGTGCCGGTCGAGCAGGCGTGGAGCGCGGCGAGCGAACTGAAGCTGGGTGGGCGCGACTACCATCACCCTGCGCACGCTGCCCTGCGTGGTCTGGCACGTGCCGCGCGCATCTTCACGCCCCTTTCGGCGTGCCTCTCCGGCGACCTCCCGCACTCGATCACCTGGGATTCCCACAAGGTGTGGGAGTTCCTCTCCGAGGGCGCGGAAAGCCTGCGCGATGCCGGCTTCCGGGTGAAGATCCCAGACGCCTTCGAAGAGGAGGGGAACCGCCGGCTGCGGGCTCGGATGCATGTCGTCGCCGATCCGGCTCCCGACGGCTCGATCGACCTCTCCGACCTGGTGCGCTTCCGCTGGGAGGTGGTTCTCGGGGACCAGGTCGTGGACGGCAACGAGTTCGCGGAGCTGTGTGCCAGGCGCGAGCCGGTCGTCCGGTTCCGGGGGGGCTGGGTCCTCCTGGATCCAGCCGAGATCGAGCGGCTCCCAGAAGGCCTGCCCCAGGAGGGAGCGCTTCCCGCTGCAGTCGCGCTCCGCGCCATCCTCATAGGCGAGTACGCCGGGGTGCCGGTAGTCGCCGACCGACAGCTCGATCTGGTGATCGAGGCCTTGCGCAACCCGCCACCGGAGCCGGTGCCGCGGCAGCTCATGGGCAAGTTGCGTCCCTACCAGCGGCAGGGGTTCAGCTGGCTGACCACCATGGGCCGCCTGGGTCTGGGAGCCTTGCTGGCCGACGACATGGGGCTGGGCAAGACCATCCAGGTTCTCACGTACCTCCTTCGGCGGCGGCGGGAGCGCAAGGGGCCGAGCCTGGTGGTCTCGCCGACGTCGGTGCTCGCCAACTGGCAACAGGAATTGGACCGCTTTGCGCCCAGCCTGCGTGCGCTGCGGTACCACGGCCTGGACCGGGAGGTCGACGACATCAAGGGCGTCGACGTGGTGCTCACCACCTATGGGGTCCTCGCTCGGGATCTCGAGCACCTGGAGCCCCTTCAGTGGGACGTAGTGATCCTCGACGAGGCCCAGGCCATCAAGAAGTGGTCACTCATGGAGTTCCTGACGCCGGGTCTGATGGGGCCAAGAGCACGGTTCCAGCGCGAGGTGGCCGTGCCGGTGGAGCGCTTCGGGGACCAGGACATCGCGGAGAAGCTGCGGGTGGGCATCTCCCCCTTCCTCCTCCGTCGGCTGAAGACTGACCCGACGGTGATCTCCGACCTGCCGGAGAAGATCGAGGGCCGTCGCTTCTGTGCCCTCACCCCGGAGCAGACCGCCCTGTATCAGCAGGTGGTGGACGGCTACCTGGAGCGCATCTCAGACGCCGACGGCATGGAGCGCCGGGGACGCGTCCTGGCCATGCTCACTGCGCTCAAGCAGGTGTGCAACCACCCTTCGCACTACCTGCGCGACGGTCGGCCCCTGGAGGGCCGCTCCGGGAAACTGGAAACGACGGTGGATCTGCTGGACACCATCCTGGATGGCGGCGAATCCGTCCTCCTGTTCACCCAGTACCGGGAGATGGGAGAGCTCCTGAGGCACCACCTGGACATGCTGTACGGCGAGGCGTTCCCCTTCCTCCACGGTGGGACGCCGGCCAACCGGCGCGAGAGCATGGTGCGGACCTTCCAACAGGACGAGGACGCGGCCCCCATACTCATCGTGTCCCTGCGCGCCGGCGGCACCGGCTTGAACCTCACCCGCGCCACCCACGTCATTCACTACGACCGGTGGTGGAACCCCGCGGTGGAGGATCAGGCTTCCGATCGGGCCTACCGTATCGGCCAGCGGCGCAACGTCGTGGTGCACAAGCTGATCACCGAGGGGACCCTCGAGGAGCGCATCGACCGGCTCCTGGAAGAGAAGCGGGCGCTTGCGGACCAGGTGGTGGGCGGCGGTGAGCGCTGGGTGACCGAGCTGGATGACCACGCGTTGCGCAGGCTCGTCGCGCTGGGTGGTACCCCATGAGCTGGGAGGACGTGCCCATCCGGACCGGTAGCCGACTTCCGGCGCCCGATGACGGCATTGTCTCGACCCTTCGCCCGCGGGGCTGGCTCGGCAACCGCTGGCACGAGATGTTGCGCACCTTCGACGAAAAGCACCAGAACCGCATCGCGCGGGGACGGAGCTTCGCACGCAGCGGACGGGTGCGGGACCTGTGGTTCTCCCCGGGTCTCGCGACCGCCGAGGTTTTCGACACCGCAGAACACCAGGTCTCCGTTCGGCTTCGGGTGTTCGAGGACTCCGAGTGGCACCGGGTGGTCGGGATCCTCCTCGCCGACCTGCGGCTGGTGGCTGCCATGCTCGAGGGAGAGCTCCCTGAGGTGCTGGTGGAACGCCTTGCAGAGGAAGGGGTCAACCTGGTGCCGTTGCCGGACGAGTTGGGCGGGGACTGCGATTGCGGCGATTTCCTCCTTCCCTGTGAACACATGGCCGCAGTGCACCACCTACTCGCAGACGCCCTGGACGGTGACCCGTTCCTCCTCCCCACCCTGCGTGGCTGGAACCGGGACCAGCTTCTCGGGCGGCTCCGCGCGAGCTGGGGAGACCACGAGCCCATGCGCCGCGTTGAGGCCCGGAAAGACGAGGATCCGCCAAAGGGAGATTGGTACCGGGCGAACCCAAGGGTCCCGGCCATGCGCCTCGACATTCACACGGCCCGGACCACCGCCCTCGGTCTGCGCGCCCTGGGCCCACCGCCCGGAGAAGCGGACCTTGCAAAGGCGCTCGCTCCGCTGTACGAAGCTGGAGGTGAGGCTGCACTGGCGCTTGCCTTTGGCGAGGACGAGTCTCTCGAAGGCCGGCATGCGTTCCGCCGCCACACGGCCTCATCAGATACCATCGCCCCTCTCGAGGAGGACAAGATGTCCAACCGCAACGACGCGGACGAGCAGAGCCTGACGGAGAAGGTCGTCGACCTGCTGGCCACGATGGAGTCCGCGAAGTCTCGGGAACTGGCGGATCGGCTCCAACTCACCAATGTCCAGGTGCGCAACGAGCTGCTCGACCTGGAAAAATTGGGCATCGTGTACCGGACCGGACGAACGCGCGGCACCCGATGGTGGCTGGGGTAGCGCGGCCGGGCCGTCCAGCGGGTGCCACATGTCCATCGCGACCCCAACTACCATCTCAATCGTGTGTTCTGGCGCGAGCGTCGGACTGCCGAAAGGAGGAGAAGAGGTCTTTGGCCACGACAATGTGGCCCGCATCTTGGAGGACCGCTCGCAGGGGATCCCCCTCGCCGGAGTGCGGTCGACCTTCGACGTCACCGAATACGGGGTGTCTCCTGACCTCGAGCGCGCCCTGGACATCACGACCCGACTCGCCCTGGCCGCGGGCATCGAGGCGCTCCGCGATGCCGGCATCCCCCTGGTCCGCAGGCGCGAAGCGCCAGGATGGGGACTCCCCGTGGCCTTGCGAGACCGCACCGGGGTCCTCTTCGCGAGCGCCTTTCCCGGGTACGAAGAGCTCATCGAGAAGCTGGGCGCTGGAGGGGATGACGGAGAGGGGCCTCTCGACCGCAGCTTCCTCCTTCAGGTCCTTGCCATGGGCCACGCGCGGTTCGCACAGTTCGTCGTTGCCCGTGGACCGAATCTCCATGTGAACGCCGCGAGCGCGTCCACGGCCCAGGCCATCTGCATCGCCGAGGACTGGATAGGGGCGGGGCGGTGCGATCGCGTGGTCGTCATCGCTGCAGACCACGTCACGAGTGGTGGCGCCGAGGGCTTCGTGTTGGAGAAGGCCGAGGATTGCCAGGTGCGCGGCGTGGTTCCCATCGCGGAGCTGGTCGGGTCCGTGACTGCCAACTGCGCGTCCCACGACGGAAGTCGCATGGATCCTGGCCACGTGTCGGACTGCATGCAGGCGGTCTTGCAGCGGGCGGCACAGCGAGAGAAGCTGCCGCCCTCCGAGATGGCCTCGGTCACCCTTCACATGTCCCAGGAGACCGGGCATGCGGTGGGCGCGGGAATCGACGATGTGGTCGCGCTCAAGGCACTGCAGTACGGTCGCATCCCTCCCGTGCGGGTGTCCGACGAACCGCCGGGTGATCCGGGGCACTCCGGCGTAGAGCGCCGGGACATCCAGTACGCCGTGTGCCTGTCGGAGGGCTTTGGCGCGCAGATCGCCATCCTGGTGTGGAAGCGCATCGCCTTCGGCGACGCTCGGGTACCGGAACCCAAACAGCGGGTGGCCTGGCTCAAGGATGTCACCGGCTATCCGTACGTCGATGAGTTCGTGGAGCAGCGCACGTTGCGGGTTGCGAAGAGCACGGTGGACGGATTGTTGCCCCTCCCTTCAGCCTTTCCTCCGGACGACGTCACCACCCAGGAAACGCCCCTGCCGCCGGTGCTCCGGCTGGGAACGCCCTCGCAGGAGACCCTGGCGCCACCCCTGGATCGGGTGGTTTCCTCGATCTCCGAATCGGCGCCCACCGCCCCCCGTCCACCCACTCGGGTGGAGATCAGGGAGACGGACATCCTGGGCGAGCTCCTGGCCGTGATCGCCCGCGAGACCAGGTACCCCATTACCGACCTCGGGCCCGGGCTCGCGCTGGAGGCGGACCTCGGAATCGACGCGACGAAGCAGGCCGAGATCGTCTCCGAGCTCCGCGACCGGTTCGGGCTTGACGGAGACCGGGACCATGTCTCGGTTGATGGGTCCACGATCGCGGACCTCGCGCGTTTCCTCGAGCTTCGGCGTGCGGCCACGCTTGCGCGCGGCCCCCGGGCGGACGACGACGATGCCGTGACCCTGGTCCCCGATCGATGGGCCATGGACACCGATTCCTCCCGGCCTGGGTGGACGCCGGTCCCGGACGAGCGCTTCGGCACGCCGCAAGAAGACGGCGACGAGGCCGAACCCACCTGGACCCCCGCCCCGGAGCGGAAGCGTCACCCTGCCCCCGACCGCGCGGGATGGGCCTGGGAGCCCGTGCCCCTGCCCCCGTCCTTCGCTATCCGACGACCTGTTTTGTTGGAGCGCCCGGCGAGCTTCCCAGAGGTGCCCAAGGGGATGAGGGTCCGGGTCGTCGGAGCGGGTGCATCCGCGGAGGCCATCCGCCGCGAGATGGTGCGGCGCGGAGCCGTCCTCCACGGCCCCCCCGAAGTGGTGATCGATGCCGGAGTGGATGTCCTGGACAGCCTGAGCCTGGCCAGGAACCTCGACCAGTCTCGCCCACGCCGCTGGATAGCCGTCACCCGGCTCGGAGGACTGGGCGGTGAAGCCCCGTCCGCCCGCGCCTTCGCCGACGGTGCGCGGGCGGGGTTCTGCAAGTCCTTGGGCCGCGAGTGGGAGGAGACCGTCGCCCGCGTGGTCGACGTGCCGCCGGGGGAGCCAGAGGACCAGGTAGCCTGGACGGTGTGCGACGAGCTGCTCTGCGACGACGGGATCGAGGTGTTCCGGCGCTACAACCAACGCTTGGTGGTCCAGTACCGCCTGGAGCCGGTTCCGATGCCTGGTCCCCTCTCCGGGAAGTCGGTGATCCTCATCACCGGGGGGGCTCGCGGCATCTGCGCCCGGGTGGCAATGGAGATCGCCCGGCGCGGCCCCGCCAGGCTCGCACTCGTGGGTCGCACCGCCGTTGCTGATGAGGCGGTGGACCTCGCCGTTGCCCGGGAGCGCATCAAGGCAGAGCTGAAGGCTGTCCACCGTCGGGTCACCCCCGCCATGGTGGAAGAGCGCCTCACCCCGCTGCGCAAGGCAAACGAGGTTCGCCAGACCCTGGACGCCCTCGAGACGCTGGGTGCCGACGCCCTCTACTACACGGCCGACCTCTCCGACCCGAGGACGGTGCCGGAGCTGCTGGCAAAGGTGGAGGCGGACCTGGGGGAGGTGGACATCCTCATCCATGGTGCCGGGCACGAGGAGAGCGGGGTGCTGGCGGAGAAGGACAACGACGCCTTCCGCAAGGTCTTCGACGCCAAGGCGCGTGGAGGCCGCGCGCTCTTCGAAGCGCTTCCCTCTGCGGCGTTCGTGGTCTCGATGGGTTCGGTGGCCGGCCGTTTCGGGAACGCGGGCCAGACGGACTACGCCGCCGCGAACGAAGCGATGGCGCGCCTGTGCTTGTCCCATCCCAGCGCGCTGCACGTTGTGTGGACTGCCTGGGCCGACATCGGGAAGGTGGTGGGGGCTGGGATGCGCCGCTGGCTGATGAACCGCGGAGTGGACCTGCTGCCCGTGGATGCCGGAGCCAGTCTCCTGGTGGACCTGATCGCGGCGCGAGCCACCGGAGAGCTGATTGTCGCGGGCAG
>JAFDJI010000304.1 GCA_019307545.1 Deltaproteobacteria bacterium
TCGGTCCAGGCGGCGCACACGGGGTCGTTGGTATCGACGGGCAGCTCGTCCTCGACGTCGATGGTGTTGCAGTTGAGGTCCTGGCCGACCAGCGAGACGCAGTTCGTCTGCGCCCGGGCGTCGAGGGGCGCGACGAGCACCAGGAAACCCAGGAGGAGGCGGATCATGGCTCGTCCTCCAGCAGGTCCTGCGGGGGCGCTGGGGGCGGTTCGGGATGGGTGACCCGATGGGACTCGCCACTCCAGGGCAGCCGGATCTCGGAGGCATAGTCCGGAACCGGCTCACCGGGCGCGTACTGGCGAACGATGTGGAAGACCACCCGACGGTTGATCGCGAGCGAAGGCTCGTCTTCGCCATCCCGCTGGGGTGCCACCTCCCCCATCCCGCGGTAGCTCATTCGCCTGGGGTGCACCCCCTTCCCTCCACGCTGGCGTGCCCCTCGATGAGCAGGTGGCCGATGGTGGCGTCGGTGCCGACCACGTTCGCCACTGCGTCCACGGTCGGGAAGGACTCGGAGAGGATGGTGGTGGTCCCGAGGGCGAACTGGATGGGGTCGCGCAGCACGATCTCGTCGGCTTCGACCCGTGCGAGTGCCTGTTGTGGCTCGGGCTCTTCGATGACCTCGGGCTCCTCCTCGGGCAGCTTCTCCACCTGGAACAGGGGCTCGAACTCCGGCTCCGGAGGCGGTTCGGGGGGGGTCACCACGTAGGTCAGCCCCGCCATGACCCGGAAACCGGTGGTCCCGTAGCCCTCGGTGAGGCCGCGTCCGACCGCGAGATCGACGCGGAAGCCGCCATTAGGTCGGTAGCGGGCCCCGAGCAGTGCCTCGGAGGACATCCGGCCGCCGAAGCGCCCCAGCGCGATGCCGAACCGGTTCACCAACTCTGCCAACAGGTCGACGCGGCCATCCAACACGGTGCGGCGCAGGCCGAGGTCGATCTGAAGCTCGGATCCGGCAGTGAAGTCGAAGGCCGTCTCTACCGGGGGCCGGGCATGCAGGATTACGCTGGCGAGCACCTCGGCGGGTTCGAGATCGAAGTGGGAGAGCACCCCGGCGCGCACCCGGAACCCACGCTCGCCCATGTACTTCGCGCTCGCCCCAGTGGGCGTCGTGACGGTGGTCACCCCGCCCAGGGACACCGGGCCCCAGGTGCCGGCCCCCCACCTCAGGGTCACCGCGGCATCGCCGAACCCGACCCCGTCCCCCTCCAACTCGGGCACGCTCGAGCCCAGGTGTGCGCCCATGGGCAGGCTCACGCCCAGGGAGAACCGGGCGGGCAGCGCGACGTTCGCGCCGAGGTACAGCGCGTTGCGGTGGGCGACCACGTGGCCTTCGAGGTCGTTGAAGATGAACAGCCGCAGGGGGCTGCGCTCGTACTGGAACACCCCACCGACCAGCCAGGTGCCGGCGCGGTCCACCCGGGGGGAGTCGATGGCGAACCCGGCGTCGGGCGACAGCGGCGGCCGGACCAACTCGATGTCCACCGGGTACGGGCCGTCCTGGGCGTCGGCGACCCCCGCGTTCGCAGCCATCGCGAGCAGCAAGGCGACTTGGAGGGGTCGGGACAGCGTGGCCATCGGTTCCTGGGGACTCAGCACGAGTAGCGCACCATAGCCCCCCTTGGTGTCACGCCGTGTCACGACCGCACGAATCACCACCGGGCATGCTACCTTCCAGAGTCATGCACCTCGCACCCACCATCCTCGCAGTGGTCCTGCTCGCCGCCGGATGTGTGGAGTACGCCGTCACCGAGTACGAGACCACCGACGTCTTCCACCAGAACCCCTGGGAGAAGGTCGACGTGCTGCTCGTCGTGGACAACTCGTGCTCGATGGAGCCCTACCAGGACAAGCTGGCGACCGACTTCGGTGGCTTCTTCGACTTCTTCGCCGACGGCGAGGTGGACTGGCGGCTCGGGGTGGTGCTCACTGACCCGATCGACCCGGATTTCGGCTACATCCGCGGACCCATCGTCACCCCGGACGTGCCCGACCCGGAGGCCCTGTTCGCCGAGGTGGTCCACGTCGGCACGGGGGGCTTCGGCATCGAGATGGGGCTCGAGAGCGCTCGCCTTGCACTCTCGGGCTACAACCACGGCTTTCCTCGCGATGACGCCAGCGTATCGCTGATCTTCGTCAGCGACGAGCAGGACACCTCGCCCAACACCGTCGCCACCTACGTCGACGCGTACTACGAAGTGAAGGGGCACCGGGCGCGGGACGCCTTCAACGCCTCCGCGCTCACGGTCACGTCGATCGCCGACTGTACCCCCGAGCAGTACATGGCGAGCACCCCCGGCACCCGGTACATCGAGGCCGCCGAGCGCACCGGCGGGGTGGTCGCCAACCTGTGCCTCGAGGACTTCGCCCCCATCGTGGTCGACCTGGCCCTGACCACCAGTGCCATGCGGGACACCTACTACCTCTCGCGCCGCCCCAACCTCGACACCCTCGAAGTCCTCGTCGAGGAGGACCCCGTCTCCTGCATCGACGGCGCCTGGACCTATTCCCGGGTGCTCCAGGACGGTGTCGAGCGGCCGGCCATCATCTTCGACGCCGAGCACCTGCCCCCCGCGGGGGCGCGCATCGTCGCCCAGTACATCAACGGCTCCGGATCACCCGACGGCTACTGCAAGGACAGCCCACAATGAGGTGGCTGCCGGTCCTGTTGGTGCTCGCGGCCTGCAAGCCGGTACCCGAGTGCGAGAACAACGCCCAGTGTGCCGACCTCGAGGCCTGCATCGAGCAACAATGCGAGCCGGTCGAGTGCCTGACCAGCACCCAGTGCGCGATGGAGTACTACTGCGCCCAGGATACCTACGTCTGCACCTTTGGATGCGAGTTCTCCGACGACTGCTACACCGCCGACCGGTGCGAGCCGTCCACCAACATCTGCGTGCCCAGGAAGTGTGACGACACCCAGCGCGACTGCGATGTCGGCGAACGATGCGATGTCAGCACCGGGGAGTGCTACCTCGACCCGGCCCCGCACTGCAAGACCTGCAGCAGCGCTTCCGAGTGTGGCACCACCGGGCAGTGTTGGAACTTCGGCATGGGCAGCTATTGCTTCCTGGAGTGCAACCCGGAGGCGGTCGAGACCTGCCCCGCCGGGTTCCAGTGCACCCTGGTCAACAACAGCTACTACTACTGCGTCGCCTTCTGCCCGATGTTCGAGTAGCGTAGCGGCCTCCCAACTCGGCGGAGGCCCCGTGCACACCCTGGAAGCGTTCCTCGAATTCGCCCGAGACGAGACCGCCCACCCCCGGGTCGAGATGGTCGACCTGCGCTTCGCCGACGTCTCGGGCGCCTGGCACCACGTCACCATCCCGCTGGACCGGTTCGACGAGGAGGTGCTGACCCGGGGGGTCCCCTTCGACGGGTCCAGCCTGGGGTTCAAGAGCGTCAGCGCCGGCGACATGGCGCTCCTGCCCGACCTGTCGACGGCGCTCTACGACCCCTTCTGCGGCCAGGGGACCATCGGGATCATTTGCAACGTGGTCGAAGCCGACACCAGCGAGCGGTTCGCGAACGACCCGCGGTGGGTCGCGGAGCGCGCTGAAAAGCTCCTCCAGGACGAGGGCATCGCCGACGGCAGCCTGTGGGGGCCCGAGTTCGAGTTCTACATCTTCGACAAGATCGTCTACCTCAACGACATCAACGTTTCCTACTACCGGATCGACTCCGAGGAGGCGGACTGGAACACCGGTGCCGAGGAGGGGCAGAACCTCGGCGGCAAGATCCCGCACCACTCCGGCTACCACGCGATGCCGCCCCTCGACCAGCACTACGGGGTTCGCAACGAGATGGCGATATGCATCGGCCAGGCGGGCATCCCGGTCCGCTACCACCACCACGAGGTGGGCGGCCCCGGGCAGTCCGAGATCGAGATCGGGCTCCTCCCGCTCCTGAAGGCGGCCGACGCGACCCAACTCGTCAAGTATCTCACCAAGATGGTCGCCCGGCAGGCCAACAAGACCGTCACCTACATGCCCAAGCCGCTGTACAACGAGGCGGGCAGCGGCATGCACTTCCACCAGCTTCTGGTGCGCGACGATCGGTCACTGTTCTGGGCCGAGGGCGAGTACGCCCACCTGAGCAAGCTGGCCCGCCAGTACATCGGGGGGCTGCTGGTGCACGGGCGCGCGCTCCTGGCCTTCACCAACCCCTCCACCAACTCCTACAAGCGCCTGGTCCCGGGCTTCGAGGCCCCGGTCAGCCTCAGCTACGGGCTGGCGAACCGCACCGCGACGGTCCGGATCCCCAAGTACGTCGCCAACGAGCGCGAGCAGCGGATCGAGTTCCGCCCCCCCGATGGGACCTGCAACCCGTACCTGGCGATGGCGGCGCAACTCATGGCCGGCATCGACGGCATCGTGAACGGATTCGACGCCGCCGACCTGGGGTATGGCCCCTACGACGTCAACATCTACGAGCTACCCCCGGAAGAGCAGGCGAAGATCAAGACCATCCCGACCTCGCTGAAGGAGGCGATGATCGCGTTGCGGGAGGACCACGCGTTCCTGCTGCGTGGGGGGGTGTTCACCGAGGAGCTGATCGACGTGTGGATCGCCGCGAAGATGGAGAAGTACGAGGAGGTCCGCCACCGGCCGCACCCCTACGAGATGACGCTGTACTTCGACGTGTGAGCCCGTCCACGAAGAAGGGGCGGCGTGGTTGCCCGCGCCGCCCCTGCGTTTCGACGTTGCTGGATGACTACCAGCGACTGCCGCGATCGCGATTGCCGCCGCGGTCGCCGCGGGGGCGCTCATTGGCCTCGTTCACGCGGATGCTCCGCCCGTCGAGGGTGGAGCCGTCCAGCGAGGACGCTGCGGCGTCTGCATCTTTGGCGTCTTCGAAGGTGACGAACCCGAAGCCACGGGAACGGCCCGTGTCGCGGTCGTTGATCACTTTCGCCTCGGTGACCTCGCCAAACTGGGCGAAGGCCTCGTTCAGGCCATCGTCCGTGGTGTTCCAGCTCAGGCCGCCAACAAACAACTTCTTCATATTCTTTCACACTCATTCATGGGGGAGACGCCAGTTACGTGGCCCCTCCTGGGTTTGCGGGTAGATGGTACCCGCGACCTCTATGCGGCCGGGACGGCCGCCTGTCCCCGCAACACACTCGACCCTCGGTTGAACGCGGGACAGACAGGTTGCTCCGGAAGCAGCAGTGCTCCTATCTCGGGACGGCCGTGAAATCCAGGAACCGTCGCAGATCCCGCCGCGGGGTCGTCTCGTGTGTGGTCCAGACCGGGACTACTTGCCCCTGCGCTCCATCATCTCCCGCTTCAGGCGCTCCTTGTCGTCGTCCGCCATCGGCGCCGCCCGCGCGGTCCCGGTGAGGCGGAACATCGACTCGGAGAGGTAGATCGCCTCCATCACGGTGCGCTCGGTGGTGTACACGTCGTTGGGCCCGATGTGGAGGATGGTGGACCGGTCCAACTCGCCGCCCTTCACGTAGATGGTGACGGTGACCTCCGCCCCCCGGGGGTGCTCGGACGTGGCATTGTCCATCTCCCAGGGAAACGCGGTGGTGACGTTGAAGTCCATCGAGGTGGTGTTGTTCGCCG
>JAFDJI010000305.1 GCA_019307545.1 Deltaproteobacteria bacterium
CGAAGGCTGGAAAATCCCCTGCCCGCTGGTCCAGGCCGAGCTGACCCATCCGTACCTGGGCCTGGGTGAGGTCGGGTTTGTCCACCAACACCACGGTGCGGCCCTCCGGTGCGAGAGGCAGAGGGACCTCCGCCACCGGGGCCGGGTCGCCCTCGATCAGGTCGAGCATGGCGCGCAGATCGTCCACCGCGCCAGCGTCGAAGGCACCGGCGAGACCGATCAAGGCGCCCCCAGAGCGCAGGTACCGGGTGTGGAAATCGGTGAGGTCGGCCGGCTGCAGGGCGTCCAGCGTCGCCAGGGTCCCCCGCGCGTCTCGCCCGTACGGGTGCTCGGCGCCGTACAAGAACCGCCGCACCGCCAGGTTCGCGAGCTGATAATCGCTGTCCCGGACCCCGATAAGCTCGTTGCGCACCTCGTCCCGGAGTTGGTCGACCTGGGTGGGGTCGAAGGCCGGCTCCGCGACCGCCTCGGTGAGCAGCTCGACCATGGTGGGCCAGCTCGTGGAGAGGCAGCTCCCGGTGAGCATGATCCCGTCCGCGCTCACCTCCACCTCGGCGGTGGCGCCCAGCTGTTCGAACGCCGCCTCGAACCGGGTGCGGTCGTGGGTCTTGGTGCCCCGGAGGAGCATTCGGCCCGTGAGGTTCGCCAGCCCCTCCCTTCCCTGGGGATCGGCGGCGGAGCCGGTGGAAAACCGCAGTCGGAAGTGCACTACGGGTACGGTGGCGTCATGGGCGAGCAAGAGGGTGGCACCCTTCGAGGCGACCTCCACCAGGGCTCCAGGTGCGGCGTCGGGCGGACCCTCGAGGGCCCGAGACGCCACCTCCACCCGGGCGACCGGTTCCACCGGCTCATGCGCTTCCGTAGCAACCACCTCACCGGGCTCGTCGGCCTTCAAGACCCCCACCGTCGATCGCTCGGGGAGGAGGTACTGCCCGGCCACCCGCTGCACATCCTCCGCCGTGACCCGGTCGATAGCCTCGATCTGCTTCAGGCCGTCCAGGTGGCTGCCAGTATGGGTCAGCGACCACCCGAGGAAGTTCGCCTTGCCAGAGGCCTCCTCCAGCTGGGTGGCGTTGTAGAGCTGCCACTGGGAGATGCCCATCGCAAGCTCCCCGTCGCTCACCCCGGCCTCCCGGACCCGGGCCAGCTCGGCCCACAAGGCCTCCTCCACCGCGGCGGCTGGCACCCCCGGACGACTCTTCAGAGACACCGTGTACACGCTCGGATCGCGGAAGGGGTAGACGAAGGCACTGATCTCGGCCGCGTACCCGCCATCGCGCACCCCCCGCTGCAGCCGGCCCGTCTGACCCCCGGTCAGGATCTCGTCCAGCACCAAAAGGGCGGGAATGTCCTGGTGGGTGAAGGGTGGCAGCTTGAAGGCCACCATGAGCAGGTCCGAGCTCATGGGGAAGGTGTCCTCCACCCGTCGCTGCGCTGCCTGCACCGGCTCCTCCGGTCGCGGATGCCGCTCCACCCCCGAGGGCCTCAGGGACCCGTAGTGGCGTTCCACCACCGCGCGTGCCGCCGCGGGGTCCACGTCGCCCACCAGGATCACGGTGGCGTTGTCCGGGGCGTACCACTTCCGGTAGAAGGCCTGCGCGTCCTCCAGGGTCATGCCCTCCAGGTCCTCCATCCACCCGAGGGTCGGCCACCCGTAGGGGTGGTGGGTGAAGGCCTCCGCCATCACCATCTCGTCGAGCTTCCCCTCCGGGCTGTTGTCGACCCCGAGCCGACGCTCGTTGATCACCACCTCGCGCTCGCTGGTGAAGGTCTCCTCGTCCAGGATCAGGCCATCGAGGCGGAGCGCCTCCAGCCCCGCGACGGTGTCCAGGGCGGTGGTGGGGGCCGCCTCGATGTACACGGTCTGGTCCAGCCAGGTCCAGGCGTTGAGGCCTTCCGCGCCCAGGGCGGTCATCTGCGCATCGAACTCGCCGTCCTCGTATCCGTCGGTCCCCTTGAACATGAGGTGCTCGAAAAGGTGGGCGAGGCCGGTCTTCCCTTCCACCTCGTCGGCCGATCCCACCCCGATCCAGGTCTGGTAGGCCACCACCGGCGCCGCATGGTCCGGGACGACCTTCAGGGTGAGGCCGTTGTCCAGCACGAAGGTGTGGACCTGCAGCCCCCCGATGAAGGGTTCCACCACCTCGGGAGGCGCCTCTGGCGGCGCCGGAGGCGCCACGGAAACCTGCTTCGGAGAACAGGAAAGGGCCGTGATGGCGGCAAGGACGAGGAAATCGCGGTAAACGGGCATGCGAGCTCCTGACATCTCATTTACGCAAACGGCTCGTTGTTCGCGCACATAGGCCGTGGCATTTATCGTCTCCCTCCGCACGGAGCCCCCCATGTCCCGATCCATCCCCCTTCTCCTCTTGCTGGTGTTTGCTGGTTGCGACACCCAGTACATCGACGAAACCGGCGACACGGACGCAGACACGGACACGGATACGGACTCCGACTCCGACAGCGATTCGGACTCCGACAGTGATTCCGACACCGACTCCGGCTCCGATGCGGCGATAGGGCTGTACCACAACTGTGCCGGCGCCCAGGGTGGCATCGAGATCGTCCCCGGCACCTACAACGGCGTCACCGACGGCTGGACGAGTGCCCTGGACGGCGGATGCGTGGCGAACAGCGGCCTCGGTCCCGACAAGATGTTCCGCGCCGTCCTCGCCAATGACGAAGTGCTCACCGTCGACTTCGGGGTGACCGGAAACGACGCGCGGTTGTACGTGGTGGAGAACTGCAACGTCTCCGGCACCTGTCTGGACTGGATCAACGCCGAGGGCCTGAACGAGGCCGAGGAGCTGGAGTTCCCGAACTCGACCGGGGCGGACCAGACCATGTACGTGGTCCTGGATACCCGCGACCCCGCAGTGACCGGGGATGCCTGGACCCTGACCGTGGACATCTCCACCTATGTCCCGCCGGTCGTGCTCGACCTGGCGGACGACTGCGCCGAGTTGGCCACGACCCCCGCCATCACCGCCAGCGGTGACTTCAACGTGGCCATGGACGGGTTCTCCAACGACCTGGACCTCGGCTACTACGGGTGCACCGACTACTACACCTGGGGCATCGACGGGTTCGTCACCATCACCCTGCCGGAAGGGGCGAGCCTGGAGGCCTCCTACGAGTACAGCGGGTGTGACCTGTCGCTGTACATCCTGGAGACCTGCGGCGACGCGGAGAGCTGCCTCGACGGGTCGGACGTCGGCCACCCCGAGGTGGTCACCTACCGCAACACCACCCCAGACCCCGTGGACCTGGTGCTGGGGATCGACCACGCCTTCAGCAGTTGCTGGCCCACCGTGGCCAGCCCCGGCGAGTTGGAGATCAGCATCGAGGTCCCCTCCGACGTCTCCGGTGACGCCTGCGGGGACCTCACCGGCCTCCCCGCCCTGACCTCGGGCTCGGTGTTCGTGAGCCTGGGCGGCGCCACCGACACCCAGGACCAGGACGACTCGCCGAACTGTATCGGCGAAACAACCCCAGGCGACGACGCGATCCTCAACGTCACCCTCCAGGACAGCGAGGCGATAGAGGTGACCTTCACCCCGACCTCCGGCGATGCCGCGCTCTACGTCCTCGAGACCTGCGGCAGCGCCAACAGCTGCGTCACCGGCGTGGACGAGGAGGATCCGGAGACCCTGGTATGGCGGAACGTCACCGGCGCCGCGCAGGACCTGTTCCTCGTCATCGACAGCATCCACACCGACGGCCAGCCCAACGAACCCACTTCGGGCACCCTGGACGTGGACCTCTACACCCCCCACGGCGTCGACACCTGTGCCCAGGCCACTGTGGCGACTCCGATCGTTGCTGGCACCTACCAGGTGGTCCTCGCGGGCGCCACCGACACCATCGCGCTCGATTCGAACACCGGCTGCACCAGGTCGGACACCCCGGGCCCGGACCAGATCCTCCCGGTGACCGTGCCCGCGGGAAAAACCCTCGGGGCGCGGTTCCTGCCCGATACCGGTGACGCGGCGCTCTACCTGCTCGAGACCTGTGGCGAGCCCTCCTCCTGCTTGGGGGGAAGCGACCTGCCCGCCTCGGAGCGCTTCACCTGGACGAACGACACCGGCGGCTCGAAGGACGTGTTCCTGGTCATCGACAGCTCCGGCGCAGTGGGCAGCCCGGATGCACAGGTGACCGGCGCCCTATGGGTGGACATCTACACCTCGGTGGGGGAGATCCCCATCGCGGACACCTGCGACGAGCTGGGCGCCATCCCGCGGGTCACTCAAGGGTCGCACGTGATCGCAATGGACGGGTTCGCCAACGACATGGCCCTGGTGTACGGCAACAGCTGTACCGGCGACTCCACCAACGGCGTCGAGGGCTTCCTCCCGCTGACCCTGGCCCCCGGCGAAACGCTGTCGGTGTCCTACGAGGACATCACCTGCGACACCTCCATCTACTTGCTGGAGGACTGCGGCGACGCCGACTCGTGCCTGGTGGGCGCGGACTACTACAGCAATCCGGAGGACTTCGTCTACGAGAACGACAGCGGGTCCTTCGTGGACGTGGTGATCGTACTCGATGCCTGGTCGACCGCCTGCTGGCCAACCCGCGCTGTACCCGCGACCCTGGTGGTGGACATCACCGGGCTCGGTGGGGACACCTGCGCTGACGCCGCGGATCTCGACCCGCTCCCGTCCGGCACCTACTACCTCTACCTGAGCGGTCTGGGCCCCGACCTCGATCTGGACGACGCGTCGGCGAGTTGCACCGGCGACGGCTCGTCGGGAGATGACGTGTTCCTCCCGGTCCACCTGGAGGACGGGGAGGCGATCGACCTCTCGTTCGACCCCGACAACGGTGACTCAGTTCTGTACCTGGTTTCCGACTGCGACGACGTTGACAGCTGCCTGGCCGGCTCCGATACCGGGGAGCCCGAGCAGTTGACGTACCACAACACAACCGGCGACGTCGAAGACCTGTTCGTCGTGGTGGACGACGACGTGCCGAATGAGGGCGGCGACGAGCCCCAATCCGGCTTCCTGGAGGTCTCCATCTACGTCCCCGCCGTGCTCCTGACCGTGGGCGACACCTGCGCCGAGGCGGTCGGCTTGGTCCCGGTGACCACCGGAACCTACGAAGTGGACCTCGACGGCTTCGCCAACAACATGGACCTCGCCGACGGAGCCGACCCCCCCTGCACCGACGGCTTCCGCACCCCGGGCAACGACGCCTTCCTGGAGGTGGTGCTGGAGGACGACGAGTACCTGGACGTCCGCTACGACGCCTCCATCAGCACCTTGGGCACGACCAACGGATCGGTGTACCTCCTGGAAACCTGCGGCGACGTGGACGCCTGCATCG
>JAFDJI010000306.1 GCA_019307545.1 Deltaproteobacteria bacterium
CAATCCGCCACCTACATGGCATCCAGTTATTGGCTTTCCAACCGAAAAAGCCTCTCCACCGGTTTCGAGTATGTCTACCCGGAGGTTCGTGAGGGCCTGAAGGACACCGTGGCCTGGATGCAGAAGGTAGGTTGGCTCTGACGGTGTCGGTGTGGTTGAATCGTGGCCACGAATTTCTCCGTTGGGGGAGTGATGACCGTCGAGCCCGTCCGATTCATCAGTCACATGGAGGCGAAAGCGGCCACTCGCGACGAGTTGCGCGAGATGCTGGAGGCGCTGGTCGCTGAGCTGAAGATGGAGGATGGGTGCTTCGACGCCGCGCTCCTCCAGGACATCCGCCGTTCGGACAGCTTCACCATGATCGAGCAATGGATATCGGTCGAGGCGCACGACAGCTTCGAGGACGCCTTGCGCGAGGCGGGTGTTACCGATGCCATCGTCGACATGCTCAAGGGCCGGCCGGACACGCGCGCCTACATGCGGCTCGTCTGATCGGGTGTAGCGGGTGGCCGCGGGGTTCTGGTAGGTTTCCCTCCGGGCACGGACGCTCTTGCGGAGAGCGGCCGAATGACGATGAGAAAAGGGCGGGCTGCCCTGGTGGCGTGTCTGGTGGTTGGCGGTGCCTTGGCGCTGGTCGGTTGTGGACCGGACTACCAACTCGGTGTCACCCCGGGAGGTGGCGGCGGTAGCAGTGGCGGCGGCGGCAGCGGCGGCGGTGGCGGTGGAGGCGGCGGCGGGAGCGGCCGGGACAACCCCTGGGGGCACCTCGATCCCGGCAACCTTCCCGAGGCCTACTTCGCGGTGGCCTGGTACGACACGGAAACCTACTACTACCAGGGCGGTTGCTGGGATGAGGCGATGAGCTCGGAATGGTGCGGGTGTGCCCCGCTCCGTTACTCGATCGTCGACCTCCGGGGGCACGTGCTCGGCACCCTCGAGCCGCCCCGTCCTCCAGGCTGGACCGAAGACGAGTACTGCGGCGGGGGCGACCTCCGGGCGCTCATGCCCGCGGGCCCAGGGCAGTTCCTGGCGGTGAACTGGCAGTACTGGGGGTGGTATGGAGACTGTTACGACGATGACGGTTTGAACTGGGGGAACACCGACTGGGTCGCCTGGCGCGGCGACGGGGTCACCCTCGACGCGAACCCGGTCGCCCGGGGCGCTTGGGACGAGTTTGGCTACTACACCCACCTCATCGAAGCCGACGTCCAGGTTCCCATGCCCTGGACCTCCTATGTGAACCTGGGCATGCAGCCGACGACCCCGCAGGAGCTGCTGCACTGGTACGGCGATGGGTACTGCAACGCGGGTGGGCTGCACTCGCTGCAGGCCCTGGACACCGTGGACGCCACTGTCCCTTCGGTGGAGTGGGCTCCAGAAGAGCTTCTTCCCGCGTGGCTCATCGAGAGCGGGCAGGTGCTCAACCCCTTCACCCTGCGCACCGGCACCGACCTGGACGGGACGGAGTCCCTGCTGCTGGGGGTGACCGCCACGAGCTGCGAGGGTGGCCCCTCCACCTGGTGGATCGGAGCGTGGACCGAGTTGGCGGGACTGTCGTGGAGTGTTCCCCTCGACGACCTGGTATGGCCCTACCACGTCCGGTACAGCGGTCTGGACGGGGGCTCCGCCCTCTACCTCCCCGCCGTGGACTACGAGGAGCCACTTCGCTGGCGGGTGCTGCGACGCGGCAGCCCCGTCGATGGCCTCCTGGACCGGGACACCCACCTCAATCTACGCCCCGGCCCCCTGCTGGATCCCGCGGGGCCCAGCTTCGTGGTGCTGGCGATGTCGGAGGACGGGTTGGGCGACGAGATGGTGTTCCTCCACCAGGGGCAGGAGGTGTGGCGGATCAAGGGGCTCAAGTTCGGCCTGGACCGGCGCACGGTCCCCATCGCCGATGTCGTGCTGCTGCCCCCGGTTCCCGAGGACTAGATCAGGCGCTCTTCACGCCTTTCCCGGTCATGGGGACGAACAGCACCGGGATGTGGACGTGTTCTTCCCACCGGTCCGGCGCCGTGCGGCGCACCACGACCAGATCCTGGTGCCAGGTGTGGCCGACGGGGAGCACCATCCGCCCGCCGACCGCGAGTTGCCGCTTCAAGGGGCTCGGGACGTGGTCCGGCGAGGCGGCGAGGATGATCGCGTCGAAGGGCGCCTCCTCCGGCCAGCCGTTGTACCCGTCCCCGACGCGAGGGTGCACGTTTGTGTACCCCGCCTTTTCCAAGGCCTTTGCGGCACGCTCCGCGAGCGCGGGGAGGATCTCGATCGTGTAGACCTCCATCCCCAACTCGGCGAGGATCGCGGCCTGGTACCCGGAGCCGGTGCCCACATCGAGGATCTTGTTCCCGGGCTTCAGCCGGGCCAGCTGGGTCATGATCCCCACGATGTAGGGCTGTGAGATCGTCTGCCCGTGCCCCACCTGTACGGGGTGATCCCCGTAGGCGAGGTGCTGGCTGTGCTCGGGCACGAACAGGTGGCGCGGCACCCCCCGCATCGCGTCCACGATGCGCTGGTCCTCGACGTCGGACGGTACGATCTGCGTGTCGACCATCCAGTTTCGTGCTGACCAGAAGCGTTCGGGCATGTCTTGCCCCACGGCGCCGTCCCCCCGAGAATGTACCGCACCTCGAGAGGGGGTCTGGTGGCGCGGACGGTTCCCGACCTGCTGTTTGCCTGTGTGGATCGAGATCCCGACCAGCTGGCGGTCTTCTGGCCGGAGGGCGGGGTGTTCCTGGGCATGACCCGGATGGATTCGGCGCGCGAGGTAGCGCGACTGGCGCGCGGCCTGGCCGATTTGGGCGTGGGGAAGGGGACGGTGGTGGCGATCGTCGCCGAGACCCGCAAGGAGTGGGCCCATTGCGACCTGGCCCTGCTGTGCCTGGGTGCAATCACCATAGGCATCTACCCGACCCTGCTCCGGGAACAGGTGGCCTACCAACTCGCACACTCCGAGGCGCGCATCGCCTTGGTGGAGGACGCGGAGCAGGCCGCCAAGGTGGCCGCGATCCGGGACCAGGTGCCCGCCCTGCAGCATGTGGTCACCATGGAGCCCGTCGAGGGCCACCCTTCCCTCGTGGACGTGGCCTGTGACGTCGACCTGGACTGGCTTCGGGCTCGAGCCGCCCAGGTCGGTCCCGACGACGTCGCCACCTACATCTACACCTCTGGGACCACCGGGCCCCCGAAGGCGGCGATCCTCACCCATGGCAACTTCGTCGCGGTGAGCGAGGCGACCCTGGAGATCGCGAACATCGGGCCGGCAGACCGGGCACTGGTGTGGCTGCCGCTGGCGCACGCCCTGCAGCGGTTCACCGTGTACCGGGGCCTGCTCGAGGACGGGGTGGGCTACTTCGCGGAGAGCATCGAGAAGCTGCCAGAGGCGCTGGTGGGGTCCCGCCCCACGGTGCTGGCGACCGTGCCGCGGATGATGGAGAAGGTGCGCGATCGGGCCCTTTCCGCGGTACAGGCGCGCGGTCCGCTGGCGAAGCGGATCTTCGAGTGGGCCTTCGCCGTCGGCCATGCCCACCTCGCTTGTCGGGAGGAACGACGACCGGTGCCCCTCGGGCTCCGCCTCCAGTGGCGGGTCGCCGACCGGCTGGTGTTCCGCCACATCAAGGCGCGGATGGGGGGTGCGCTTCGGCTCCTGATCTGTGGGGGAGCGGCGCTCAACCCGGACGTGGCCCGCTGGTTCGCGGCCATGGGCATCACCGTTCTGGAGGGGTGGGGTCTCACCGAGACGTGTGCCCCCGCCACCCTGAACCGGGAGACGGACTTCCGTTTCGGGACGGTGGGCAAGCCCATCCCGGGGGTGTCCATCCGGATTGCGGAGGACGGAGAGGTCCTGGTGAAGAGCCCAGGGACGTTCCAGGGCTACTTCAAGGACCCCGAGGCCACGGCGGCGGTCTTCTCCGACGGCTGGTTCCACACCGGCGACATCGGGTTCGTGGACGAGGACGGCTTCCTGGTCATCACCGACCGCAAGAAGGAGATCCTGGTCACTTCTGGCGGCAAGAACATCGGTCCCGTGAACATCGAGCAGCGCTTGGAGCGCTCCCCCTACGTGGGCCAGGCGGTCGCCATCGGAAGCGAGCGGCCGTACCTCGTCGCGCTCCTGGTTCCGGACGCCGAAGCGCTGGAGGCGTTGGCCCGGCGCGCGGGCCTCCCCGACGAGCCGCTGGGGGCGCGGCTGCAACGGACCGAGGTGGAGGCGCTGTTCCAGGACGCGGTGCGGGAGGCCAACCGCGAGCTGGCGCAGTTCGAGACCGTGAAGTGCTTCGCGGTCCTTCCGACCGCGTTTTCTGTCGAGACCGGGGAGCTCACCCCCACCCTCAAGCTGAAGCGGCGGGTGGTGAGCGAGAAGTACGCCGCGGAGATCGAGGCGCTGTACGCTTGATCCGCGCTATTCGGCGGCGGGGCTCTCTACGGGAGCCTCGGGCGCCTTCTCCAACCGGGCAAGCATCTGGTTCGCCGAGGTGATGACCGTCTTGCGGTTCTTGTGCGTCTCTTCGTAGCGGTGGAGGCGGAGCAACTCGACGTAGCCGAGGTCGCGGAGCGCGCTGTTCACGTCGCGCACGTTCAGGCTGTCGTAGTCGGCCAGGGGCGGGGCGCCGACGGCTTCCAGCCCTCTGTGCACCAGCTTTCCAGCCGCGTCGGTGACCCGGGAGACCACCGGGAGCTCCGGTGCCCGGTTGAGCAGGTTCTCCACCCGCTCCAACCCATCCAGTTGGAAGTGGAACAGCCGTCCCGCGCCCTGGATCCGGATCTCGTGGACCCGCTTCCGCGCGTGGTGGCGGAGCCGCTGGCTCCTTGCCGCAAACTTCTCGTTGGCCGTGCGGAACTCTTCGCGTATCCGGGACATCTTGGGTGTCTCCTTCGGGAAATGAATCCCCATTCAGTGGCGCCGCACCTATTTGACGATGAGCCTGGTGTCAACTCCGAAAAGGCGCGGACACGGGCCCTGGTGCACCGCGAAGGGGGAAAGGTAGGCACCATGAAGGGCGTGACAAGCGCTTTCCGCGTCGCTGCGCTCAGTCGTCCTTCTCCCAGGGCTCTGGTGGCACGACCAGCGGCGCCATGTCCGGTGACGTACGCCGCGGCGGGGCTGGCGAGGAAAGCCACCGCCCAGGCGATCTCCTTTCGTAGGATGCCGCCATGCCACCCTTCGGTCGAGCCATCCGCGACGCCTTCCTCCTCGACCCGGACGTCGCGTACTTGAACCACGGGTCCTTCGGGGCCACCCCACGCGCGGTGCTGGCGGCCCAGCACCAGTGGCAGCACGCCCTGGAGCGCCAGCCGGTGCTGTTCCAGGAGGTCACCCGCAAC
>JAFDJI010000307.1 GCA_019307545.1 Deltaproteobacteria bacterium
ACCCCAGGTCAGGCGTGCACGCCGACCTCAAAGCCAAGGCGGCGGATGCGCTCCGCGAAGGCCTCCATCCAATCCCGAGGTGCCTTGGATAGCCGCGGCGCCTCGGGTTGGTGGGAGGGTCGCTCGATGTTGTAGAGCGACACTCCGATAGGTGGGATGGGCGACTCGACGGCCTTCTGCAGCAGATCGAGCTGTGATCGACACCACGCCTCGGTGGGCGGGTTTCCGTCCAGGGCGAAGGCACAGATCTGGATCCGAACCGGGCACCGTTCCGCTGCAAGGGCGAGATTCCGCAGGACTGCGCGGTCGCTCATCCGGGCGCTGTTGATGCGCGCTCCGCTTCGCTCCCACCATCGAGCTTGAACCACACCTCACCACCGAGTCGACCCATCTGGTCCAGGCCCCGAAGCACCTCCGGGCGGTGCACCAGTGAGCCATTGGTGATCAGTACCAGCGCCACCTGGCCGACGAGGTCGAAGTCGGCCAGGACTCGCCCGACCTTCTCCACAACCCGGTCGAAGTTGCGACAGGTGGTGGGCTCTCCGTCGCCGGAGAATGCCACGTCGCGGAGGACCCGAGCGCCGGGTGGCACGGCGCGAACAAGGAAGTCGCCGTGCACGACGTCGGTGAGGAAGCCGCGTAGCTCCTGCTCGAGGCCTTCCACGTCCACCGGTGGGGCCGTCCCTCGCACCAGCCCAGGGACCTGGCAGTAGATGCAACGCCAGTTGCAGGCCCGGTTCGGGTTGAGGTTGATGCCCACCGAGACCCCCCCTGCGCGGCGAGAGACCACGGGGTACACCCAGGTGAGGCCGGCCGAAGCGCGGTCGTGGTCGTCGGTGGTGAGACGGGGTGGAGAGGGGGGCATGACCGGACCCTATTGTGGTCGGGGACCCCATGCCCGAGTCGGGCTATCCTTCGGCATGACCCGTCTGGTTCGACACATCTGCGAGGCCTGTGGCGCGCCACTGAACATCGACGAGGCCGCCACCCAGGTGGTGTGCTCCTACTGCGGCGCACGCTTCTCGACGGGCCGGACCGCGTGTGCGCTCGGCGAGGACCTCGAGGTGGCCGCCGCCCTCGGGGCGCTCGAGGAGGTGGCCAGTCGAGGGTCGGACCTGTGCCACATCAGCGAGGAGACCGTCCCGTTCGACGGATGTGATGTCTTGGACGAGGAGCTGCGACATGTGGCGAAGCTCCGACACCTCGAGACCCTGCGCCTGTACGACTCGGACATCTCCGACGCGGGGCTCGCGCATCTCGGCGGCCTTTCGAGGCTGCGGGACCTCGATATCGGCCGCACGCGGGTCACCGATGCCGGCCTGCAGCACCTGTCGGGCCTGACCGGGCTCCGCAAGCTCGGGCTCTCCTCCACCGACGTCTCGGACATCGGCATGCACGCGCTCCTGCCGCTCTCCCGGCTGCGGGGCATCGAGCTGAGGAATACCAACGTCACCGAGCATGGACTGCTGCAGCTTCTCGCGCTGCCACGATTGAACGAGGTCGAAATAGGGTTCTCCGATCTCGATGTCCCTCATCTCCTCCGAGGAGGTGGGGCCCGGTTCTTCGAGGATGCCACCTTCCTCGACTTCGACGACCAGGGCCTTTGCGATGACGACCTCGCCCTGCTGGTGGGGTTCACCAAGCTGGAGAACCTCTACTTGAGCGACAACGAGATCGTCGGTCCGGGCCTGGTGCACCTGAAGGGTCTGCGGCGTCTGGAGGTGCTGTACATCAACGACAATCCGCTCATCGACGAGGGCCTCGAGCATCTGCGGGGCTTCGAGAAGCTCCGAGAGCTGTCCGTCAACGATACCGAGGTCACCAACGCCGGCGTTCGACGCCTGAAACGGGCCCTTCCTCGGCTCGGGGTCGACAGGTAGTCCCGACGGATGAAGAAGCTCAGGGAGATGGTCGACGGGCTGTTGGGCCTCGGGAAGGAGGTGGGGCGGCGACGAAGGAGGAAGGCGCTCGGCGAGGAGCTTCACCAGGCCGCAGAGGGCGACAAGGCCAGGATGGCCGAGGCATTGCTCGAGCAGGGGGCGCCCCTCGAAGCCCGCGACGAGGATGGGTACACCCCCCTGATGAAGGCCTGCCAGCAGGGGAGCGTGGCGGTGGCCCGGCTGTTGGTCGAGCGGGGCGCCGACTGCGAAGCCCGGGGCGATGACGGCCAGACCCCATTGATGTACGCCAGCGTCGCGGGTGTTGCCGAGTTGGTGACCCTGCTGGTGGACCAGGGGGTGGACCTCGAAGCGCGGGTTCCCGAGGACGGCTGGACCGCCTTGATCTACGCGGCCTACGTGGGCGAACCCGGTTCGGCCGAGGCGCTGCTGGAGTGGGGCGCTCCGGTCGACACGCGGGACAACGCGGGTTGCACCGCCCTGGTCATCGCCGCCTGGTCCGGAGAGGACAGGTTGGTGCAGCTGCTCTTGGAGCACGGTGCGGACGCGACGATCACGGATCACGAGGGCCAGAGCGCCCTGGACCACGCCAAGAAGCGCCACGACGAGGTGTCCGTCGCGTTGCTCACTCGCGGCACGGCCGGTTTGGAGGAGCTGAGGGGGTTGCGGAAGCTGGGCAGGCTCGGCGACAAGCTGCACGAGGCGATCGAACGCGAGAAGATCTCGAAGGTCCGGGCCCTGCTCGACCAGGGTGCCTCCCTCGATGCGCGGGACGATGACGGGGACACCCCCCTGATGAAGGCCTGCGAGTGCGCCAACGCCGAGGTGGCGGGCCTGTTGATCGAGCATGGCGCCGACTGCGAGGCGCGGGGCTACGGGGGCAAGACCCCCCTGATGTTCGCGGTCATCTCGGGGGAGCCCGCCCTCGTCGACCTGTTGCTCGCCCACGGTGTCGACCTCGAGGCCCGGGATGCCGACCTGGCCTGGACGGCCCTGATGTACGCGACCATCTTCGGTCGACCCCCTGCGGCCGCAGCGCTGATCGCGCATGGGGCGTCCCTGGAGGCTCGGGACGACATCGGCTGCACGGCCCTGATCAACGCCGTCCGGTTCGAGCAGGACGCGTTGCTGCAACTGCTGCTGCAGCATGGCGCGGACGCCACCGCCAGCGACGTGACCGGCAACACCGCCCTGGACCTGGCCAGGGAAGACGGGAACAAGGCGGCCGTGGTTCTGCTGCGCTCGAACTGGTAACGTCCCTCCCCACCCCCACCCCCCGGGGAGAGACATGCATTGCGCCAAGTGCCAGGGACAGATCGAGACTATGGATGTCGACGGGGTCGAGGTCGACCGCTGTGACCAATGCGGGGGGTTCTGGTTCGACGCCAAAGAGCTGGATCATGTCTTGAAACACGGCAAGGCGGCGCTGCTCGCCCACGGCGACGGCACCGGGTTCACCCCAGGTGCTGAGGACCGAGCGACCGCCATCTGCCCGCGCTGCCTCACGCCCCTGGTCCGGGTCGACAGCCTGGCGGTGGAGGGGCTGCACTACGATGAGTGCGCGGGTTGCGGCGGCGTGTGGCTCGATCGGGGCGAGTTGGAGGCGATCCACTCTGACGACAGCGCGGCGGCCATCGTGGGGTTCTTCACCTCGGAGCCCGATTCCGCCTGACCAGCTGGTTTGAAGGCGGTCCGCGCCCGCGAGTGCTCCATCATCGGGGGACCTCCACTACGCTGCCTCCTGCTCCGGCTGCTGGTGCACCCCGCCCTCGACCCACCGGCGCGCCAAGATCAGGCCGATCGGGCTGATCAGGGCCACGGCCCCATAGATGAGCCACATCGTGGACGGGTCCTGGACGCCGTCCACGGGGACGAAGCGGTCGAGGACCGCGCCGGAGTACCAGCCGGTAGTGGCCTTGGCGAGGAACCACGGCAGGGTGGCCACCCCCATGTAGGCGCCGACGCGGCCCGCCGGGGCGAGCCCGGCCACGTACTCCAGGAAGCGGGAGGACCATGCTGCTTCACCGAGCGAGAAGCAGACGACGTAGGCCACGAGCAGGGCCAGCGCCGGTTCGGGTAGCAAGAGGCTGGTGGAGAGCGCGCTGATCAGGGTGCCGATGATCATCATGGTGATGATGTTCACCTTCCGGGTCCACGCGGCGATGAGCGGCACCCCGATGACGATGATCAGCGGGTTTATCGCGCTGATCCACTCGTAGCGCTCGCCGACCCCGGCTGGGAAGCAGCGCATGATGTACTCGGGCATGGTCAGCCACTGGTGCGCGAACAGGGTCCGGACGGGCAGGAGGACGAAGATGAAGAACAGGAACCGCTTGTCGAGCACGGGGGCATCCTTGACCTTCTCCCAGAGGCTCTTGGCCTGGTGCGCCTCCTCTTCGGCGCTCGGCTCTTCGACGATGCGGTCCCGCTCCTCCACCTTCTTCGTGAACAGGACGAGGTGTAGTGCGAGCAGCAGCCCCGTACCGGCGATGAGCACCCAGTACATCCCGGAGATCCCCCCGGCCGGGTTGCCCACCGTCCCCTCCCACTCGCGGCTCACGTCCCGGACGAGCGGCGACATCAGTGACTCGACCACGATGCCCAGGTTCATCACCGCGTAGATGATGGCGTAGCCCATCGTCGCGGTGCGCTTGTCGGAGTACTCCTTCACCCCGGCGTAGAGCGCCGGTTGGATGATGGCCTCGGCGATGCCCATCACCACCAGGCTCGTCCATGCCCCGGCGACGGCCGAGCCGATCTCCCCCAAGCCGGGGGCCAGCACCAGGATGACGCGGCCTATCAACACCATGCCCAGGGCCAGGGTGAGCGCCCGTCGTACTCCGAGCCAGTCGGAGACGAAACCGCCGCCGAGGAACATGCCCACCGTCACGATGCCCGTGAAGCTCGACACCGCGATGTGGGCCGAGGCGGTGCCCATGCCCACGTCTTGGCCCAGGAAGAGCACGAGCAGGTTGAGCACGCCGAAGTAGCCGATGCCGTCGCCGAAGTTGACGATGTTGACGGCCCAATAGCCCCGAGATGACCCCCACAGGAGCCTCAGGTTCTCCATGAGGGTGAGGTCCCCTTCGGGCACCTCGGTTGCCTCGGCCGCGTCGGACGGCCCCTCCCTGGGTCCTTGCTCGTCGCTCATTCGGGCTCCTCGCAGGGACCCGCTCCTATCCAGTGTGGCACCCGGTTGCGACACCGGGGCCTCCCTGCAAGCATCGTCCACGGTGGCGGCAAGGGGTACACTCTCACGTGGCGGTGTGGGAGAACGCACGGATGAGCGATACCTTCCCCGACTACGGCGACCAGATCCGGTCTGCGGCCGAGCACTATCGCGGCAAGCGAGAGTGCAGCATTCGGCGCGCTGGGGACCTGTTCGACTTCTATGCGCGGCTGTTCGGCGACCCGCGGGTGCCTCGCCACGCCAAGGCCACTGTCAACGCCGTGCTGGCCTACTTCGTGGTGCCCAACGACGTGCTGCCGGAGGAGGAGATCGGTGCCTTCGGCCTCTTGGACGACCTCTACGTCGCCGCACACGCACTGCGCCAGCTCAGGCGCGACGTCCCCGCCGAGGTGCTGTTGGAGGCGTGGCATGGAGAGGGCGACCTCGACGAGGTGATGGCCGAGGTGCA
>JAFDJI010000308.1 GCA_019307545.1 Deltaproteobacteria bacterium
GGACGCCTGGATCTCGATGGCCACCCCGGACGCCGCCGCCACCTCCCAGGTGTGCCCCAGCAGGCCGAACCCGGTGATGTCGGTGCACGCGTGCACATGCCGCTCGACCGCGGCATCCCGTGCGGCCCGGTTCAGGGTGCGCATCATGGCCTCCGCCGCTTCGAGCGACTCCTGCGGGCACTCCCCGCGTTTGCCGGCGGTGGAGATGATGCCGGTGCCGAGGGGCTTGGTGAGCACCAGGAGGTCGCCGTCACGGGCGCCGGCGTTGCTCCAGAACAGGTCCGGGTGCACCAACCCGGTCACCGCCAGACCGAACTTCAACTCCGCGTCCGCGACCGAGTGCCCGCCTACCAGCAGGGTATCCGCCTCCTTCAGCGTCTCCGCGCCGCCCTGCAGGATGGCGGTGAGGATGTCGGTGGAGAGGGTCCCGTCGGGCCAGCAGAGGATGTTCAGCGCGGCGAGGGGCTCCCCGCCCATGGCGTACACATCGGAGAGCGCGTTCGTCGCCGCGATGGCGCCGTAGGCGTACGGGTCGTCCACGATGGGGGGGAAGAAGTCCACCGTGTGCACCAGGGCCCGCTCCGCGTCGAGGCGCACCACTCCGGCGTCGTCGGCTCCAGCGAAGCCGGCGAGCAACCGGGGATCATCCTGTTCGGGGAGCGCGTCGATGACGTGGCCCAGCACCTCCGGGCCGAGCTTCGACGCTCAACCCGCGCAGGCGACCATCTGGGTGAGCCGGGTGGGGCCCTTCTTCCAGCGCATGGCATTCCCTGGGGTGGAAACGAAGCGTATCGCGGGCCGCGGGCGGCGGGCCCCGTTTCTTCCTACAACTCCCCGTTCATGTGGAACAGGAATTGCGTCGGGGGGCTCAGCGGGTGGTCCTTCTGGAGGTCGTTGCCGGCGGCGTCTTCCATGTGGTCGGGGGACGAGGTGCCGTCGACGTAGCCGATCGTCACGTAGACGTCGCAGCCATGCTCCAAGCACATGTCCTCGAGTTCGCTCGGGTTCAGGTAGATGGAGACCGCGCTCTCGTCCGTGTTCCACTGGAACTGCAGCGTGAACATGTGGGGGTCGTTGGTGTCGGTGCAGGTTTCGGTCCAGCACAGCGCGATGTCGTCCTCGACGGTGTCGGTGTACATCGGCTCGTCGAAGGCGACGAGCAGGGGGGTGTCGAAGGGCGCGCTGTTCCCGCCGACGATGGTGCCGTCCGGGGCGGTGGAGACCACCCGGGGGCCAAGGGTGTCCGCGGTGGTGAAGGAGAAGGTGTAGGGCGCGGGACCGAGGCCGGTGGCGAGGCTCTCACAGGCCGCGTCCCGCGGATCCGGCTCGGAGCCGAACACGATCTCGTAGCTGGTCTCGCTCCCGAGCAGTCGGCACGGCCATCCCGTGACCCACTCCGCTCCGCCAGGGGTGACCGGGACGGGTGTGGTCCCGAAGTCGGTGGTGACGGTGGTCCAACTGGATTCCACGGATTGGGCGACGAGGCGCAACGTGCCTAGGTAGTCGTGCGCCCTCAGCAGACCGAAGAACCTGTTGTCGTGATTGATGGCCTCGAGCAACCCGTCGAAAAGCTCCCCAATGTTCGGGGTTCCATCGGTGACGTAGACCACGGAGATCCCGTCCACGGTCACGGTGTAGGACGTACCGACCTCCGCGGTTTCGGGTAGGGGGATGTCGGTCCGCTGGAGCCCATCGCCGCTATCGAACAGGTGGGGGTTGGAGCCTCCGGGGATGATCCCCGTCGCCGAGATCGAATCCGAAACCGGTCCCGAGACGGTGATCGTCCAGGAAACGGAAGGATCCCGTCCAGTGATCCGGATCCGGTCGCCGAGCCACCATGCCTCGACCCATGGGTACCCATCGTCGTCGACCAGCTCTGCCAACTCGTCGCCGATGTCCTCTGTGGTGTCGCCACAGCACGCGGTGTAGGTGAACGAGAGGTCGTCAAGGGTAATCGTGTAGTCGCCGTTGGCCGCCAGGTCGATCCACACATCGTCCCGCATCAAGCCATCCATGCAGGTCGGCATGGGCTCTCGGGGGTCGTAGCCAGCGGTGAGAATGATCTCCTCGCCGAGGTCGGACCCGAATCCGGTGGGCCATTGCACGAGGGAGAAGCTCGGGACCAGCGCGTTGGGGTCCTCGTTGGGGACCGGGACGATCTCCCAGCACGGGGTTTCGGAGAGGTCCATGGCCTCCGAGAAGGTGCAAAGGATCTGGTCGAGTTTCCGCGCCTGGAGCTCCGGATTCTGCTCGTTGTCATTGAAGGAGTCGTTGAACGCGGCTTCCTGACCGGCAGGCTCCGTGACGCAGCTGACCGTCGGCCGTTCCACACACGTGCTGGCCACGCAGAAGCCCGAGGCGCACTCCGCGTCGTCGCCACTGCAGGAGATGCCGGGCTTCACCTTGCAGGCGCCGCTCGGGTCACAGGTGTCGTCTCCGGTGCACTCCGGGAGGTCGTCGGCGCCGAGCACGGGGGTGCAGGTGCCGGTGGCGCACGCCTCGCACGCGTCGTCGCAAGCGTCGTCGCAGCAGGTGTCGTCCTTGCAGTGGGTGGAGGCGCAGTCGGTGCCGGCCTCGCACGCCTGGCCCGTCTTCAGCCTGCAGGTGCCCCCGTCGTCGCAGGTGTGGACCCCGGTGCATTCGTCCAGGTCGTCCGCCTCGACCACGGTGACGCAGGCGCCGGTCCCGCACGCCTCGCACGGGCTGTCGCAGGCGTCGTCACAGCATCGGTTATCGGCGCAATGGCCGGAGGCACACTGGTCCGGATCGGTGCACACCTCGCCCTCGGCCAGCTTGCACAGCCCACCGGGGTCGCAGGTGTCGGCGCCGGTGCATTCGGGGTCGTCGTCGGCCTCGGTGACCGCGGTGCAGGTGCCGGTGGCGCACTGCAGGCAGGGGTCGTCGCAGTCCAGGTCGCAGCAGACCCCATCCGCGCAGTAGGCCGAGGCGCACTGTGGGGGGGTGGCACAGGGCTGGCCGAGCTTCGGCTTGCACGCGCCCCCGGCGTCGCAGGTGTCGGTGCCGGTGCACTCCGGGTCGTCGTTGGCATCGGTGACCACGGTACAGGTGCCGGTGGCGCACTCGGTGCACGGCAGGTCGCAGGGCTGGTCGCAACAGGCGCCGTCCGCGCAGAAGAAGGTGGCGCACTCGGGGTCCGTGGTGCACGCCTCCCCCTGCTTCAGGCGGCACCACCCAGCGGCGTTGCAGGTGTGGTCGTCGGTGCAGGCAGGCGGATCGTCGGCGTCGATGATTGCGGTGCAGCTGCCGGTCGCGCACTCCTCGCACGGCCCGTCGCACGCCACGTCGCAGCAGACCTCGTCGGCACAGAAGCCCGAGGCGCACTCTGAGGCGGCGGTGCAAGCGGTGCCGTTCTCGGCTTTGTCCTCGACCTCTACGGGCTCGCCGTCACACCCGGCGGCCAGGGCGAAGAGCAGGAGACCGAACGCCGCGCGAATGCCTCCAGATCTGCCCATGGTGGCTCCTCACTCATCCCGATACTAGCTCCATGGAGGGTTTGTGGGGCGACGTGAGCCTGGTCATCACCGAATCCGGACGGGCCTGGAGCGGGGTCCCATTGCACCCACCCTTCCAGCCGAGCTCCAGGTCGAGGTGACCAGCCGCTGCAACCTCCGCTGCCCGGGGTGCATCCGCACCTCCCGCCAGCCCGAGCCCGACGCAGACCTCACCTTGGAGGATTTCCGCACCATCGTCGCGGACCTGCCGACCCTCGAGCGGGTGACCTTCCATCTCAACGGGGAATCCCTGCTCGCTGCGGACCTGTTCGACATGGTCCGGGAGGCGCGGGTGCGCGGGGCGACCACGGTACTCAACACCAACGGCACCCTGCTGGACGCCCGCCGGCGCCGGGCCTTGCTCGACAGCGGCCTGCACGAGCTTCGGGTGTCCCTGGACGGCGCGACGCAAGAGACCGTGCGCGCCGCCACCGGGGCGGACGTGTTCCAGGTCGTGGTGGAGAACACCGTGGCGCTGGCGGCGGAGCGCGGCGACTCCGCGTCCCCACGGATCAGCCTCTGGATGATGGCGACGCGGCGCACCATCGCCGAGCTGCCCGATCTGGTGCGCCTTGCGGCGGACATCGGGATCGAGGAGGTGTACCTGCAGCGCCTGGTGCTCACGGGTCACGGGGTGGCCACCGAGGAGCACTCACTACACGGCAAGGTCGACGACGCGGTGCGCGCCATCGTCGCCAAAGCGGAGGCGGTGGCGGCGGAGACGGGCGTGGCGCTCCGGGCCTCGGGTCGGGTCCCCATCCTGGAGTCGCTCACGGCGTCGCGGGCCGACAACCCGCGCCTGGGCTGCTGGCGGCCCTGGCGGAGCGCGGTGGTGACGGCCGGGCGCCGGGTGGTCCCCTGCTGCATCTCCAGCTTCACCACCCCCTACGAGGTGCTGGAGATGGGGCGCCTGGGCGAGCAGACCTGGGAAGAGGTCTGGAACGGAGAGCGCTACCAGGTCGTCCGCCGCGGGATCCTCGACGGGACTCCCGCACCGTCATGCCGGGAGTGCGCGGAGCGGTGGAGCCTGTGAATCAGTTCTGCGTGAGGATGCGTTCGTCGTACTGCAGCTCGAAGAAGAGCTTGTGCTTGGCCTCTTCCTGCGCAAGGCCCAGGAAGGTCTTCTTCAATTCCGAGTCGGCAGTGGCCTTGGCCAGATCGGTGTAGAGCCGGAACGCCTGCTTCTCTTTCTTCATCGAGACGATGAGCGCGTCCTGCAGGCTCATGTCCGGCGTGGCCTCGACGTCCACGAGGTAATCGCCGATCTTGAGGTCCATGACCTTGGCCTGGGCGTCGAGCAGCTTCCCACCGGCCTTGATCTCCAGGAGTCGCTCCTCGTGCATGCGCTCCTCGGCCACGAAGTCCTCGAATAGCGTTTTGTCAGCCGGGGTCGCACGATCCGCGAGCCCCTGGTAGAACTCCTGCGCCTCGCGCTCGCCGGCAATCGCGAAGTCCAGCACGTCATCTACGCTCGAGAACTCGTTCATCGGTCCACTCCTCTTGGGTACGCAACCGCGGCCCCCGACGTAATCCGCCCCACAACGGCCGGCCACCCGCGCTGGACGAGGTACGCTCCCGCCACCGTGGCCCGAGTTCCGTTCCGAATGCACCTCATTGCTCTCGCGCTCGTCGTGGCGTGCCGCGGGCCCGAAGTGCCGGAGCCCGCCGCCGCGCCACCGGTGCCCTCGACCTCATCGGCGCCCGCCTGGGCGGGTACCGAGGCATGCGTGGCGTGCCACCCCGACGAAACTGCGGCTTGGACGGGCTCCCACCACGACCTCGCCATGCAGCGGGCGACCCCTCGGACC
>JAFDJI010000997.1 GCA_019307545.1 Deltaproteobacteria bacterium
CGAGGCCGGCACCGTGGACACCACCACCCTGGAGGTGTACCTCACCCGCCCGGCCGGGAGCCTGGCAACGATTTCCCTCGACTGCGCACCCGAGGAGAACCTGACGTGCCCCGAAAGCGTGGAGTTGGATGTCGGCGAGCAGTCCGCCATCGTGCCCCTGACCGGCGTAGCCGCAAGCGACACTGCGGCCACCATCACCGCGACCCTTGGCAACGACAGTGACATCGCCGAAGTGGTCGTCTACGACGACGACAGCACCCGACGGGTGGTGGACCTGTCCCCCGCCACGCTGCTGCTCACCACCCAAGCCACCGGCGAGCTGACCCTGACCCTGAACCTCCCGGCGCCCACCGCCGACGTCGAGGTGCCGATCACCTCCTCCGGCCTGGTCACCCCGGAGACCCCGGTCACCTTCTCCACCGGGGAGCGCTTGAAGGTCTTCGAGGTCACCGCGGGCGATACCGAGGGGGACGACACGGTGGTGGCCACCCTCGAGGGCACCGCCACAGCGGTCGTCACCGTCAGCGCGCTGTCCGTCGACACGAACCTCTACTTCAGCCAGTACATGGAGGGGTCGAGCTACAACAAGATCGTCGAGATCTACAGCGCCCACCCCGATGCGGTCGCGCTGGACACCTGCCAGGTGCGCGTCTACTCCAACGGGGACACCGCACCGAACTACACCATCGGCCTCGACGCGGTCACCTTCGAGCAGGGCGACCTCTTCGTCCTGTGCCACAGCAGCGTCTCCATCGACTCGGGGGGCGCGTGCGACCAGAAGAGCGGAAGCCTGCAACACAACGGCAACGACGCCGTGGAGTTGGTGTGTGGTGGCGAGACCCTCGATGTCATCGGCCAAATCGGCGACGACCCGGGCGACGCATGGGGCACGGGAATCACCACCAAGGACAGCAATCTGTCGCGAATGTGCAGCGTCGTGCAGGGCGACAACGACGGGAGCGACGCCTTCGACCCCTCGGAGGAGTGGGAGGCGGGGGTCAAGGACGACCCCGCGGACCTCGGGCTCTACACCTGCCCGTGATCACTCGAGCGGCGGCAGCACGATCAGATCGGCGATGGGGACCGTCCGTTCCTGGAGCCCAAAGGTGAGCGCGTCGATGAGCCAGACCTCCTGCCCGCCGTGGAGAATCGCGAGTTGGTCGGCGGTCTTGTCCGCGGTCCGACACAACAGCACGAAGGTCGGCCCTGTCGGGTCAAGGAGGGGTCCGGGCCGCGGGTCGGGACACGCCACGGCGTCGAGGGCACCCTCCGCCGGCACATCGCCTCGCAACACGCGCCAGCGAACCGGCGCTTCCGTCAGGTACAGGGCGACACCGCCGTCGAGCCCGCTGTAGCGGACGTCCCAACCGTCGAAGTCCTCCAGGATCGCATTCCAGCGGATTCCCGCGGCCTCGGTCCACGAGGCTGCCCACCAGGTGAGATCCATGGATGCGGGGTTGGTGTTGTCGACCAGCAACACCACAAGCAGGAGCGAGTCGGTGCCGTCGATATCGGTTCCAGGCCTCACCCAGAAACGCGCGAGGAGAGGGTCATCCTCCAACATCCCGCTGGGAAGGAGCTGATCCACCGGCCAGCGCGGCACGGGGGCGTCCTCGTCGACCATGCTCAGGGTCTTGAGTCCCATGTCCGGCAAGGTGAGGTACTGCCCGCCATCGAACAGCCACAGGGCGTCGGGCGTCGAGTCACGCACCACCCACCCCGCGTACTCCCCCACCGGCACTCCGGACCGTCTTCGGTGAACACCCCGTGGGTGACCCCCAGGAACTGTCCCGCACCCGCCGGGTGGAGCATTCGGCGGTCGTAGGTGCTGGTCCAGTAGGGGGCGCCGGGGGCGTCCGGGGCGTCCAAGGTCGCCAGGACCTGGCCGTGCAGGTCGATGATGGCGTACCGGGCTGGGCTCCAGTGGGTCAGGGTCCCCGGCCCGGCGTAGGGAGACTCGATGTACTCGGAGTCGTGCCACGCCACCACGAAGTGAATGTCTGGCAGGTTGCCGGGGTCCATGTCTGCCCAGGGGTCCTCG
>JAFDJI010000309.1 GCA_019307545.1 Deltaproteobacteria bacterium
CAAGGGGCATTTCGAACGGATGATCGTCATCGCTCCCCCCGGCTTCCTCGGCGTCCTGCGGCGGATCGTCCCGAAGACCGTCCAGCGCAAGGTGGTGGCCTCGGTCGCCAAGGACTTCACCAACTTCTCGACCCACGAACTCCCCAAGCGGGTACGCGCCGTCATTCCGCCGACGACGGGAATGCCACCGTAGGGCGGACCGCTCGATATGGCTCGCCTCTCAGAAGCGGAGTCAGCTCGATCAGCGCCTCCGAATTGCCACATGCGTCTCGGCCGCCTGAGCGGTATCATTGAATGCTCCTCGAAGGTGGCCCGATGAAACAACACCGCACCCCTGAGTCCCAGACCCCCGAAGAGTCCGGCCCGATCCCCGAACCCTTTGCCAGCCTGCTCGAAGGCAACGAGGGGCCTGGCGAAGGCCCCATGGACGCCGATGCGGCGTCAGCCATGGGCGAGGTCGCCGGCAACGAGTTCGTGCAGGACCAACTCAAGGCCCAGGGGGGAGATGATCCCGAGGATCCCCTCGCCATCGGTGGTCACACCATGGCCGAGGGCACGTCCGCCTTCGACGAAGCATCCGAAGGCGCCGGATCAGAGCTACCCTTCCGCGCACAGATGGAGGAGTCCCTCGGGGAAGACCTCTCGGACGTGCAGGCACACCTCGGCCATGCCGACGAAATGGGCGCCATGAGCGCGGAAGCGGCCACCGATGGGCGCTCCGCCGTGTTTGCGTCCCCCAATCCCGACAAGCGGACCGTCGCGCACGAGGCCACGCACGTCGCGCAGTTCAAGCAGAGCGGCAACGCCGGTGTCTCCAAGAAGTCCACGGTCGACCACGGCACCGATCCCGCCGAGCAGGAGGCGGACGCCGCGGCCGAGAGCGTGGTTGCCGGAGAGGCGGTCCAGGTCGGTGCTTCCCCCGCTGCAGACATCCACCGCAACGATGGTGACGAAGATGTCGAAACGCGCGACATGCCCCCCGAGGAGGACGAGGTCGTTCAGTGGACGTACACGCCTGCCAAGAAACCCCTCGAGGTGCTCGAGGCAGATGCCATCCACTGCCATCGTGCCTACAAGGCCGCCGAAGCCGACGTGTCGGACTTCCAGATCCTGATCCAACAGGCACAGAAACTCAAGGACAGGCACGACAAGAACAGCCACTGGGTCTCCGAGGAGGTCTTCAAGACGGCCAATGCTGACCTCAGCCTCCACAGGGCCGCCCTCGCCAAGCTGCTTGGGCAGGTACCGTCGACCCAGAAGCGCGACGACCTGTACGACGACTACCAGAACGGCGATTTCGAGCGATATCACGCGGGCAACAACCGCTGGCTGCTCACGGCAAACGGCCGCGCCGCCCTCACTGCCGCGCGAAAGGCCTGGGAGGCCGAAAAGCAGGCGGTGGAAGACCAGATCGACACGGTTCGACAGGGCATCGAGAAGCTGATCCTGACCATCACCGAAGCTCGAAACGCCATGAAGCCGGCGGTCGCGAACCTCGCGCGCCTCGCTGCGAACGAAGCGTGGGACGAGACGGCGAACATCGAGAAGAACTTCAAGCCGCAGGTCCACAAGGAGGACCGCAAGACCGTTCAGACTCAGCTCGACGAGGACAATAGCGCGATCACCGGACTCGATACGGTCGCCGACTCAGGCGATCTCACCGGCGCAACCCTGCAGACGGCCGTGGAAGAGGTCGACACCGTACGGGAGATGAACAGCAACCGCGCCAAGATCGCGACCGCCAACAAGCTCATCGCCGACTACCAGGACAACTACGGCGACACGCTGTCGAAGGCCTCGGATCGCCTGTGGAATGCGGGCGCATCGTCGTACACCTTCAGCGACAACTGGAGCAAATTCGAAGACTCCATTCGAGACGCCGCATACGACCTGAGCAACCTGCAGGGCGAGCATATGCCGAGCAACCGCTCGGCCTACCAGGACGCGAGCGATGGTGGGGCGTACCTGCGCGCAGTGAAGAGCGCGATCGCCAAGATCGACCAGAAGATCCACAACCACATCAAGGCCATCGAGCCCCGCGCCGCCGCCGCCGAGAAGCTCGAAGAGTTGGTCAGCGACCTCAAGCGCGTCCACGAACAGGAAGAGACCGCCTGCTACGACGCCCTACCGGCCATGAAAGAAGCGCTGGTGCACAAGAAGATCGCCGAGGATCTGCAGAAGCGCCTCACGAAGGCCGAGGCCGACCTCAAGAGCTGGAACGAGAGCGCCAGCATCAGTGGAAGCTCGGAGTCCTACGCGGCCCAGATCAAGGAGATCGATGATCTTCCTGCCAAGATCCGCGCCAAGGTCGAACCCAAGTGGTTCTCCTACTCCTACGACCTCGACGAGCTGAAGAAGCACATCGCCAGCAACCTGATGGGTGAAGACGGGTTCACGATGGAGGAACTCGCCCAGGCCGACACCCAGGTGAAGATGGCTACGCTCCTCAACAAGTACGACAACTGGTTCGAGCTCATCAAGGGGGCGCGGTCCGCCATCATGGATGACACCGACGCGGCTCGTCAGGCCAAGTCCCTGAAGTACCTCAACGAGTTCGAGACGCAGGTCGACAAGGACCTCAAGGCCGAGCTCGGCAACATGATCGACGCCGACAAGATGCAAAACATCTGGGACAAGCTCGACTCGGTGAAGAACGACGTGGAGCTGCTCACGGGCGCGCCCGGGGCCAAGGACGCCATGGAGGACTTCGAAATGAAGTACCTACCCAAGCTCGCCAACGACATCGCGTGGAAGGCCATCATCAAGGAGGACGGCTGGCGAAAACACCTCGGCACCTTCCACGGCGGCGTGAACAAGGCGACCAAGGGCGTCGGCCTGCTCATCAACGTCAAGAAGGTCATCAGTGCCGGAGACACGGTCTCGTTGGTGGACGGCAGCTCCCACCCTGCCATCGACGGCCTCTCCGCCTGTCTCGATGCGATCAACGCCTTCAACAAGGTGCCCGTCCTGAACGTGCTGATCGACTTCTACGTCGTCGCGCTCGGCGCCATCTCCAAGGGTCTCGCGAAGATCAGCAAGCAGATGGCCCAGAAGCGGCTGCAGTTCGCCCGCCTCGACGGCATCCTCACCGGCCCCGTGATGAGGTAGCCATCAACCCGGTCCGTGGTCCATCTCAGGGGAGCTCAGTGGTGTAGTCCACGCGCTCCGGGAAGTGGTTCTCGGCGAGGTAGGCGTGCAGCTCGGGCACGTCGTACAGCACCGCCCCGAGGAAGGCCGCCGCGTAGGCGCTCGCGACCTCGTGGACCTGGTCGGGGTCGAGGTTGGTGAACGCCTCCCCCGTCCCGAGGCGCTCACCGGTGCCACAGCCGTCCTCCTCGGCGAGCGCGGGGACGAAGCGGCAGAGGTCGGAGAACGCGAAGTGCCCGGTGTCAACGAACTCCAGCTCGTAGATCGGAGGGGGCAGCTGGTCGAGCACCTCGTCGTGCCAGTCCACGAAGGGTGCCATGATGCCGTCCTCCTGCCCCCACAGGGACAGGGTGCCCAGCTCCACCCCCTCCGCGGCCGGGGGAAAGCCGAAACCCGCGAACTGGAGAAGGGCCCGGGCCCGGTCGTCGGTCTTCAGGACCTCGGTGACCGAGACCGCGCCCCAGGAGTGCCCCCAGAGCGCGATCTGCTCCGAGTCCAACCGGCCCGCCAAGGGGGCTGGTGGGGACTGCTGGAGCTGGTCGAGCAGGAAGGGGAGGTCGGCCAGACGCGCATCCAGCGCCGAGTAGGGATTGGTGTCCGTCCCCAGCACGACTGCGTCCTCGGTGAGGGTCACATGGGCGTTGCACACGTGGTCGGGTGCGACCACCACGTAGCCGTGACCGGCCAGGAACGCGGCGAGGGTGTAGTTCTGGAAACGGTTGCTGGTGAACCCGTGCGAAAACACCACCACTGGCAGGTTCCACGCATCCGGGTGGATCGGCGCATCCCGATAGGACCCCGTGGGCAGATCGAGCATCGCGTCCGGATCGCCATCGATCGCCGCCACCACCTCGTCCCAACGACCGAGGAAATATCCCCGAACGGTGTCCTCGGGAAGATCATCCGCATCGTCCGCGGCGGGGTACCACAGCTCGGTGAGCAACACCCGGTTGCCCTCGCCGCAACCGAGCGAGCGGTCCGGATCCTCCAAGAACACGGACGTGTTCCCCGCCACATAGGAACCCGGCCCATCGGGGCTCAGCGATGGGGAGAAGGGAGGAGGTTCCCAGTCACCCGTGTCGTCGGATCCGGACGTACAGCTTGCTGCCAGGGCCATGCTGGCGACCAGCGCAACGATCGTCCTGCTCCTCCGAAGGTACATCCAACCTCCACGGCCCATCCAATATCCAGTCACACCGCGTCCGGGTCTCCCGATTATGGCGATCGGATCGGGACTTGACAGGAGCGCCCACCCAGGTAGCAGACACCCCGACCTGCAGAGGAGACAGGACCATGCACATACACACCGCACTCGCACTGGCCTTGACCCTCGCACTCGGTCCATCCGCCTGCAAGTCCGATGACACCGACACCGACACCGGAGACACAGGAGACACCGGAGACACGGGAGACACCGGCGACACCGGTGACACCGGAGACACCGGTATCGAGGGCGTGGTGGACGACGACACCTGTGATGAAGGCGCCACCGCCACCACCGCGATGCGTTTCGTGATCGCCGACACCGACGAGGCCGCGCTCTCGGGCGCCACCTGGTCGATCCGTGACGTAGACGCCACCGACGGGACGGTTTCGGCGACGACAGTGGCCACGGGCACGACCGCGTCCGATGGGTACATCGATGCGGTGCTGGACTGCGCGAACGGCTGGATGCTCCTCGATGTCGCCCATTCCGGGCACCTCACCCTCCACGTCTACTTCCTGGTCTACCCGGTGGACGACTGGCAGCTCGTGGCCATGTCCGAGACCCTGGCAACCTTCGCCATCGGGATGTCGATCTCCTCGGGAGACGAGGGTTTGCTCGCCGTGTACAAGATCGACCCCGACGGCACCCCCGATCTCCAGAGCGATGACCAGTTCACCATCGACGACGGGCCGAACCTCGTCCCCAGTGGGGCCTCGGGCGACCTCGGGATGTGGATCTTCGACGGTGCCTTCGGAACCGAGATGTTCGAGATCTGGTTCGTGGGTGCGGACGTGCCGGATTCCGGCACCGTGGCCAAGCTCGAGTTCTTGGACAGCAGCACCGGAATGGTCACCCTGCTCAACGCGCCGATCTGGAGCTACAGCGGCGATGGCGCCCACAACATGACGGTGTTCCACTCGGTGTACTGATTCGCTCCGCGGTACCCGGCCC
>JAFDJI010000998.1 GCA_019307545.1 Deltaproteobacteria bacterium
CTGCGCGCGATCCTCGGTGAGGCCCCCACCCATCGGGTGTGCATGACCGACAACATCATGCCGCACCGCTACCACCAGTCGCTGATCCCCCGTCTACCGGAGGTGCTCCCGGACATCACGTTCTTCTACGAGCAGAAGGCCAACCTGACCCTCGCCCAGGTGAAGAACCTCTTCGACGCCGGCTGCAGGTCGATCCAGGCCGGGATCGAAGCGCTTGACAGCGACCTCCTCCGCCTGATGCGGAAGGGGTTGCTCGCCCGCCAGAACATCTCGCTGCTCCGGTACGCCCAGACCGTCGGCATGATCACCCTATGGAACCTGCTGTGGGGGTTTCCGGGGGACGACGTCGAGAGCTACCTGAGGACGGCGGCACTGCTCCCGATGCTGCGCCACCTCTACCCGCCGCAGACGTTGGCGCACCTGCATCTGGACCGCTTCAGCCCGTACTTCGAACACCCCGAGCAGCACGGGATAACGGACCTGCGACCCCTTCCCGGGTACGCCGAGGTGTTCCCGAAGCGTGCCGATCTGGAGCGCCTCGCCCACCACTTCCAGGCCAGCTACTCGAGCGGCTCGGAGGCGGCTGCGGTCATCCAACGCCTCTTCCAGGAGGTGGCGCGCTGGCGGGCCCTGTGGGAGGGCGACCCGCGATCCACCCCAGTGCTCCACCTGCGGCGGGTCAGCCCCGGGAGCTACCTGCTCACCGACACCCGGGGCCTGAGCGGAGCCCCGATCTTCTCCCTCAACGAGGCCCAGGCCCGCGCGGTGCTGGTGGGCGGCCGCGACCGGGGGGCCACCGCGGAGTGGGCGATCCGAAACCGCTTCGCGGTCGACCTCGACGGCTGGTGCGTCCCACTCGCCACGGCGAGCTACCACCTGTTGTCGGAGTTCGAGGCGGGGTCTGGTGTTCTCCAGCCGGGGGCAGCGGTGCTCGGGGTGGTGACCCAGCCGGATTGAGACGCCGCCTGGCTATCGCTCCAGGTCCTCCGCCTGCATTCCCCACGGCGGAGACGCGTTGGTGAGCCAGCCGCCCTCGCAACGCATCTTCAGGGGGCGGAAGGCCAGGCCCTCCTTGTGACCGGTCCAGTGGTAGGTGCCCGGATCGGCGCCGATGACGATGACGCCGCCGTCGGTGGTGGTCTCGGACAGGGTGACGTCGGGGAGCACCATCTCGTTGAAGTAGAAGGGGCCCTGTTCTTCGTCGACCGCGGGCTCGATCGTCACCGTGGCGCCCGGTTCGCCGACGGCCCACACCGTGTCCTGGCTCTGGTGGATCGCGGTGACCGTAGCCGCCATGTGGCACACCGTGTCGTCGTCGGAGTCCACGTCATAGACCCCAGTGGTCAGCGCGACCAACTCGTTGGAGATCGACTGGAAGGTGAGGCCCTCGAGGTCCTCCCCACCGACCCGCCAGGTGGCCGTCATGTGCGGGAAGAAATCGTCGTGCACCGCGGCGAGGGTGACATCGCAGTCGTCGGGGAGGCCGTCGAAGGCGAACGCGAACGCGTCGGATGACTGCAGGGTCACTCGCAGCTCGGGTGCCTCGACGACGTAGACCTCGGCCCCCATGACGTCGGTGACCAGCTCGATCTGCCCGAGGGTCGGCATGGTGAAGAAGTACGCCCGCCCCCTCACCGTGCGCTCGCCTTCGCCGTAGGGGACCGGACACACATCCACGCCGGTGTCGTCGAGGCCGGTGTCCTCCGCGGCCTTGCAGCCGAACGCGAGTACCGCTCGTCTCGCAAAAGAAGACAAACGCGAACAGGATCCGGGCCACCTCCCCTACAATGCCCACGTCCAGAGGGGAGGCGTAGATGCGCGCGATTCCGATCCTGATCCTGCTTGCTCTTTGTGGCTGCAAGAACGAGGACACCGATACCGACACGGATGTGGACACCGATACCGACACGGACATCGATACCGACACGGACTCCGACACCGATACGGACTCCGACACGGACTCCGACACCGACACGGACTCCGACACCGATACCGACACCGGTCCCCTCG
>JAFDJI010000310.1 GCA_019307545.1 Deltaproteobacteria bacterium
TACGAGCCGTCGACCCGTACCTCGGCGTCCTTCACCGCGGCGATGGAGCGCCTCGGGGGAAGCGTGATCCCCATCACCTCTGTGAAGTACTCCTCGGTGGCCAAGGGCGAGTCGCTACCCGACACCATTCGCACCCTCGAGGCCTACGCCGACGCCGTCGTGCTGCGTCACCCCACGAAAGGGTCGGCGGCGGAAGCAGCTCGGTACGCTTCCAAGCCCATCATCAACGCCGGCGACGGCGTTGGGGAGCACCCCACCCAGGCGCTGCTCGACCTGTTCACCATCGTCAGCGAGTTGGGCGCGGTCGACGGGCTCACCGTGACCATGCTGGGCGACCTGAAGTTCGGCCGCACCGTGCACTCCCTGGCGCGTCTGCTCTCGCAGTACGACGTGCGCATCAACTACGTGGCGCCCGAGATCCTGCGCATGCCGGAAGAGATCGTCACGGAGCTGGCGGAGCGGGGTGTCCAACAGGCGTCGACCGAGCGGCTCGACGACGTGCTTGGGGAGAGCGACGTCCTCTACGTCACCCGGGTCCAGAAGGAGCGGTTCACCGACCCCGCCGGCTACGAGAGCGTGCAGGGGGCCTACGTGATCACCGCTGAGACCATGAAGAGTGCCAAGGACCGGATGATCGTGATGCACCCCCTCCCCCGGGTCGGGGAGATCTCGATGGAAGTGGACGACGACCCAAGGGCCGCGTACTTCCGCCAAATGGAGAACGGGCTGTACGTCCGGATGGCGCTGCTCGCGATGGTGCTCGGCAAAGCGTAGGAGGCTGGTCGAGCAGCCCGAGAATCGTCATCGTCGTTTTCGTCGGCTCTCCGCAGGCACAGGGGTCGCGATGGTGCGGTGAGGACCCGAGTGCCGGTTCCTCAACGCCCTACTCCGGCCCGAACGCCGGGTCCATCAGCACCCGGGACTACATCGCGCGGAAGAACGCGAAGTTGCGGCGCTCGACTTCGTCGAGGGCGGGCATGGGGAAGTGCAGGGCCTCGGTGGCCGACACGAACCAGTAGCCCTGCAGTAGACGCCGAAACGGTAGCTCCTGCAACGGCGTGTGCAGGCTGATGCCTTTCACCGGTTTCTCGGGCTGGGCCTTCATCAACATCGCCGCGGCCCGGAGCTTGGAGGGATGGAGACCGGGTACCGGCGCGCCCACGAACGGGTTCAGGTGGTACCGACGCAGGAAGTCGTCGATGTCGATCTGGACCTGCGTGAAGAACATCTTCGGGGCACCCTTGGGGTTGTCGGGATCGACGATGTAGCGGCCAAAGCCCACCGGGGTCAGGTGGCTGAGCACCAGCATGTTCATCGGACAGATCTCCAGGTACACCCGGAGGTCGGCCGAGGTGTCCTCTTCGGCGGGGGGCACCGGGTCCAGTCCCAGGGTGTGTCCCGAGGGGGTGGACAGGTACAGGCGCAGGATGGCGGAGGCTGCGATGTGCTCCAGGACGCGGTAGGAGGCGATCGACTTCGTCGCCTTGGGGCGGCCGTCCTCATGGGGCTTCAACTCCCCAAATCCCCACTCGATCCGAAGGAAATCGTGGCGATAGCTCGGGTCGATCTCCGCGAAGATCAGCTTCCCCTCGTAGTACCGCGTCGAGCCGACCTGGTAGTGCCGCGCGAAGGACTCCGGCTCGAGTTGGGAAGCCACCAGGGAACGGGTCGGGAACAGGGTCAGGTAGAGGTGATTGTCGTAGGCCATGTCGAAGGACTCCGGGTGGAACGCTGTGCAAGTACCACACGGCACGGGAATTCGGGGGATCGAGTCGGGCGAACGCCCGGAGATGGCCGCTTCGCGGAAATGGGTGGTTGGTTGCGCGGGGGGGCATCGCGGCAGGTGCGAGGACGAGCCCCCTGGTAGAGTAGGTCTCCCGTTTCACGAGGGTGGCGACGGGTTGTACTGGTACGCCACTGCGACATCCGAGGTTCCATGCTCTTCAAGATCCTCAGCAAGGACAGCTTCCGAGAGCTGATCGGGCTGTTGCTCGACGCCAACGAGGTCGTGGGTCCGCGGATCGTGTCTCGCAAGCCCGACGGAAAGCCGATCTACCAGTTCCTGCCCATCGAGCGCTTCGAGGACCTGAGCCTCGACCACGACAAGACGGAGTACTCGGCGAAAACCTACTTTCTACCCTTCAAGGAGGACCTCAGTTCATTCTCTTTCGAGGGCGGTGACTGGGAGCAGCACATCCGCTATCGGATCCAGCCGCGCGCCATCGTGGGGCTGCACGCCTGCGACATCAACGCCCTGGTAAAGCTCGACAAGGTCCTGCTCAAGGGCGAGTTCCCGAGCCCCTACTACCTGTCCCGGCGTCAGAACACCTTCGTCATCGGCATGGATCACGACCCGTGCGAGAACGGCTTCTGCGCCTCGGTCGGAGCGGATATCGTCAGCCACGGCTTCGACCTGTTCCTCACCGATCTGGGCGATCGGTACTTCGTGGCCATCGACTCGGACTGGGGTTTCCGAGTGGTCAGCTCGGTGGCGATCCGGGAGGTGACCGAGGACGATCGCGAGGAGTACATGCGGGTCCGCAACCGCATCGCCGCCGGATTCAAGACCAAGGTCAACGTCCGCAACCTGCCGACGCTCCTCGACCTGGAGTTCGAGTCGCCGGTGTGGAAACGGTGGGGCGACAAGTGCCTGAGCTGCGGGAGCTGCGCCGCCGTGTGTCCCACCTGCTACTGCTACGGCATCGAAGAGCGGGTCTCGATGGACTTCAGCAGATCGGTGAAGACCAGGCGGCTGTACTCCTGCAACCTGTTCGACTTCGCCATGGTGGCGGGTGGGCACAACTTCCGCCCCACCCGGGGCAGCCGCCTGAAGTACCGCTACTACCACCAGCACCGCGGCTTCACCGAGACCTACGCCGAGCCGATGTGCGTGGGCTGCAACCGCTGCGGGGACGCGTGCCTGGCGGGCATCAACCCGCCGGACGTCATCGCGGATCTCGAGGAGGAGGCCGCACGATGACCAGAGTGGTCCTGCACCCCTACGACGTGCGAAAGGAGTTGGCGATCGCCAAGCCGCTCGACTTCAACCGGCGCACCCAGCTCAAGCACGTCGACAGGGTCTTCAAGGCGGTCCTCACCAACATCGTCCAGCTCACCGAGCAGGAGAAGCTGTTCCACATCCGGATCCTCGACGATGCCGAACGGGAGCGGTTTTCCTTCCTGCCGGGCCAGTTCGTGATGGTGGAGCTGCCGGGGTATGGCGAGGTGCCCATCTCGATCTCCAGCTCGCCGTCGAGCAAGGGGCACATCGAGCTGTGCATCCGCAAAGTGGGCGTGGTGACCGGGCTGTTGCACGCCGCGAGGCCTGGAGCGCGGGTCGGTCTACGCGGTCCCTTCGGCACCCACTTCCCGCTCGGCAAGATGCGCGGGAAGAACGTCTTGCTCATCGCCGGCGGCCTGGGGATCGCTCCGCTGCGGGCGCCGATCTTCTACGTCACCGAGAACCTCGGCGAGTTCGCCGAGGTGCGCATCATGTATGGCGCCAAGCGCCCGAAGGACCTGCTCTTCGACTACCAGTACGAGCAGTGGCGCCGAATCTACGACGTGGGTCTCGACATCATCGTGGAGCATCCGGACGATGGGTGGACCGGTCACGTCGGGCTCATCACGGAGCTGCTTGACGACATCGACCTCGATCCGAACGAGACCTTCGCCATCGTGTGCGGCCCGCCGGTGATGTTCAAGTTCGTGTGCAACCGGCTCCGGGACATGGGCCTGCCGATGCAGCACATGTTCGTATCGCTCGAGCGGCGCATGCATTGCGGGATGGGCAAGTGCTGTCGGTGCAACGTCGGCTCGACCTTCACGTGTATCGACGGCCCGGTCTTCGACTACTGGTCGGTCCTCAACCTCAAGGAAGCGATCTAGGGGGGACCGATGAAATACCTCGGCATCCAGCCCGCCCGCCCCAAGGTGGCCGTCTTCGACTTCACCGGCTGCGAGGGGTGCGAGCTGCAGCTGGCCAACAAGGAGGCGTCCCTCGGCGCGTTCCTGGCGAGCGTGGAGGTGGTGAACTTCCGCGAGATCAGCTCGGAGGCACGGGACGACTACGCGATCGCCTTCATCGACGGCTGCATCTCGCGCGACGACGAGGTGAAGCGCCTGCAGGCGATCCGCGGTCGCGCGGAGGTGCTGGTGGCCATGGGCAGCTGCGCCTGCTTCGGTGGGGTGCACCGGATGAAGAACGCCTTCGACCTGGCGGAGGCCAACGCGGAGGTCTACGGGGACGCGCCGAAGGAGACCAGCCCGGTCCGGGCCGTCAAGGAGGTGGTCCCCGTCGACCTGGAGATCCCGGGGTGTCCGGTGTCCAAGGCGGAGATCGAGCGGATCGTGCAGCACGTCGTGCTGGGGGTGCCCTTCGCCTTCCCCGTCTACCCGGTGTGCGTGGACTGCAAGCACCAATTCACCACGTGCATGTTCGAGCACGGCGAGTTGTGCCTCGGGCCGATCACCCGAGCCGGTTGCGGCGCGCCGTGCCCGGCTGGTGGTCTCGGCTGCTGGGGCTGCCGCGGGCCGTCCGAGGACTGCAACATCGAGGAGTTCCGTGCGCTGGCCGCCGAGCGCGGCTTCGAGGCGCGAGAGCTCACCGAACGCCTGGCCTTCTTCGGGGGCTTCGAGGAGCTGCGATGAGTGAAGCGACACCCCCGCCCGGCACCAAGCGCGTCGTCGTCGACGTGCACCATCTGGCCCGTGTGGAGGGCCACGGGAACATCGTGGTGCGGATCGAGGACGGTGTCGTGCGGGAGGCGCGCTGGGAGGTGATCGAGACCCCGCGCTTCTTCGAAGTGATGCTGAAGGGTAAGCACTACACTTCGGCGGGGATCCTCACCGCCCGCATCTGCGGGATCTGCTCCATCGCGCATTGCCTGGTGAGCGTGCGGGCCACGGAGAACGCCTTCGGGATCGAGATCCCCCCGCTGGCCGCCCAGCTGCGGCTCCTCGCCAAGCACGGCGAGACGCTGCAGAGCCACGCGCTGCACCTGCTGTTCCTCGCGGCGCCGGACTTCCTCGGCCTGGCCAGCGCCCTGCCGCTCGCCGAATCCCACCCCGACGTGTTTGCCGTCGCCGCGCGCCTCAAGGGGCTCGGCAACGACATTTGCGATGCGGTGGCCGGGCGTACGACCCACCCCGTGTCGATTCAGGTGGGGGGGATGGCGGTCGTGCCCGACAAGCGCATGCTCGCCTCGCTGGTCGACCGCCTCAACGCCTCGCTCGCCGATCTCCGGGTGGTCGTCGACCTGTTCCGGACCTTCGACGTGCCCGGCTTCGTCCGCGAGACC
>JAFDJI010000311.1 GCA_019307545.1 Deltaproteobacteria bacterium
GAACACCACCCAGGAGAGCACCGAGCGCCTCGGCCACCTGCACTGGTTGGTCGGCAAGAAGCTCTTCGACGCCACCTCCGCCACCGTCGGCGACCTGGTCGCGGTGGCCAAGCTGAAGGGCACCCGCACCGGCGACACCCTTTGCGACGCGAAGGCGGACGAAGTCCTGCTGCCCGGTTTCGAAATCCCACCGCCCATGAGCATCTTCATCGTCAAGCCGGCGACCCGGCGAGATGAGGACCGCATGCGCGACGCCCTGGCCAAGATCTCGACCGAGGACCCGGCCTTCGTCATCGGCCAGGACGGCCTGACCAAGGAGAACACCGTCTCCGGCCAATCGCAGAGCCACATCGAGCTGAGCCTGCAGAAACTGTCCCGCAAGTACAAGGTGAACGTCACCACCGAGATCCCGCCGGTGCCGTACCGGGAGACCATCCGCTCCTCGATCGAGGTGGAGGGAAAACACAAGAAACAGACCGGTGGACGTGGCCAGTTCGGTGTCGCGTTCCTCCGCATCGAGCCCCTTCCACGCAATGGCGGGTTCGAGTTCAAGAACGCGATCCGGGGTGGCTCCATCCCTCGCCAGTACATCCCGGCCGTGGAGAAGGGAATCGTCAGCGCGATGGAGCGTGGTGTGCTCGCCGGGTACCCGGTCCAAGACCTCAAGGTCACAGTCTACGACGGCAAGTTCCACGCGGTCGACAGCTCGGAGGCGGCCTTCACGATGGCTGGCTCCAAGGGCTTCAAGGCTGGGTTCCTGCATTGCAGCCCCATCCTCCTCGAGCCCATCGTGAGAATGACCATCATCTGCCCCGAAGACTCCGTGGGCGACGTGATGGGCGACATGGGAGGCCGGCGCGGTCGGCTACAGAACACCGACTACCGCGGGTCCCGTGCCGTCGTCAGCGCCATCGTCCCGCTCGCCGAGGTCCAGACCTACGGCGCCGACCTCCGCGCCATGACCCAGGGCAAGGGCACCTTCATCATGGAACTCGAAGGCTACGAAGAGGTCCCGGGGAACCTCCAGGAGAAGATCATCGCCGCCTCCGCCCGGAAAGGTGAGGACGACGACGACTAGCGAATTGACGGGCGGGCACTCTCTGAGGTGGGTAGAATCAAGCTGCCCTCTCCTCGGGGTTGCCCATGCCCGGACACAGCCGCAGACACTCTGAAGAAGCTCCCACCGGAAGCACCTCCTCGTCCACCGGGACGGAGAGCGCGTCGAACCCGGCGCTCGCCGACATGAGCGAGGGCCCCGGCACCGAGGCGGGTGAGGGCACCGGGGAGGAGAGCGTCCTCGGCCCGATGATGTCCAGCTGGAAACCCGACGTGGAGCCGGAGTGGTCGAAGACCGAAGCCAAGTCGATCCAGCGACAGCTGAAACGGCTCGGACTGTACAAGCTGGGCATCGACGGCGCCATCGGCAAGGGCAGCAAGGCCGGGCTGGTGGAGGCGTTTGGGAGCGACGAGTGGCGCATGCTGGGCGCCGCAGACGTCCTCACCAAGCTGAAGGCCGCAAAGACGCCCAAGTCCAAGGCCGACAAGTACCGCTACGGCGAGATGTTCAAGGACGGGGTGCTCGATCTCACCATCGGCATCGGCTACGACGAGGATGATAACCATCTCGACGCCATCCTCGGCTTCGAGGAGGTCCTCGCTGCCCGAGACTTCGAACCCAATGCCGGCGCACGGGCCGCGGAGTTGTACACCCAGGCGGGTCGCACCGTAGAGAAAGCCGACTTCGGGCAGTACTACGTGAAGGAAAACGCGCTCATGTACACCCCGCCCGTGGGGGGCCCCCCAAGGCCGATCCACGCCGTGGTGCGCCTGGTGTTCAGCCACGACGGCAAGGAAGGCAAGAAGGCGGCGGACGCCTTCAAGGAGGGCATGGCCGAGTCGGATGTCGCCTACTACTCGGGCCACGGTCGATACGGCTCGGGGCCGGACTTCGACCGCAACATGACCTTCGACCTCAAGGACGCCGAAGGCAACGTGGAGCAGCACATCGAGGACTACACGGTCCTCAAGAAGGTCCTCGCCAAGGAGGGCAAGGCGAGGAGCCGCGGCCCGTGGGCCCAATTCATGTGGCGGGTGAACAAGAAGCGCATCGAGGTGAACGGGGACAACGAGGGCAACGTGTTCCTCAACCCCAAGAACAAGCACAGCAAGGAGTTCGGGGCCCGGCTGATGTACTGGAACCTCGAGCGAACCGGCAAGGGGGCGAAGCTCCAGACCGGCAAGGATGGGCCTCTGGACAAGGCGCTCGACAGCGAGGAGGCGCGCAAGTACCGGATAGTGGTGTTCGATGGTTGCCGCACCAAGGACTACCTGACGGCCGTCCGTGGCACGCCCGGCATGAAGAAGGACACCACGGACATTGCAGCCACCAGGCGGTCCGTGGACTGGGGCGACGAGGCGAACACCCTGGCCGAGTTCCTGGACGGGATCATCGGTCAGCAGAGCAAGGAGTCCATCATCAAGGACATGGACTCCAAGCAGAGCCCTAGCAAGAAAGGGGGCAAATGGGGCGGCGCCTACGGCAGCTACTGAGTGGGCTCCCCTCCCTCCTGCTCGGCGTCCTGCTGGCCGCTGGATGCCCCGCTGTTACCAGGGCATCCCCCGATTTGGAGTCTTCATCCATGAAGTACGAAAAGGCGATCGCGCTGTTGGACTCCCCCGACACCTGGTGCCAGGGCGCGAAGAAGCTGGTCCGGCTGGGAGACCGCGCCGCAGTGCTGCCCATGCTGCGCGCCTACGAGTCGCGGGCCGAGGCCGACAAGCTGTGTCTGCTCGACGCCATGGAGGAGTTGGGGGCCTCGTCGCTTTCCCATGAGCTCTTCGAGGCCACCGGAGCCGATGAGCGGCGGATGGCGGTGCACCTGATGGAGCTGTTCTTCGATGACAGCCATCTCCCATACCTGGAGCTGGCGGCGGTCGACGAGGATGACAAGGTGCGGCGCCAGGGGCTCCGCTCCGTCGCAACCCAGCGCCAGACGCCGGCGTGGGAAGCCACCATGATCCGGCTGCTCGACGCGGAGCGGGTGGACACCCGCGGCGAGGCGGTGACCAGCCTGGCGCGTCGACGCACCGACACGGCCAGGGAGGCGCTGCGCCGCCGGCTGGAGGTGGAAACCGACCCGGCGCTGCGGGAGCGCCTCGCCGAGGCCATCGTTAGCGACTAGTTCGCTCGATGACCACGTGCGCGCCGCCCTCCTCAAGGCGGACCGCGGTCGTCATGGGGCGGTCGGCGGTCCACCAGGGGGCCTCTGGCTGGAGGGCGACCCGGGGGCCGTCCTCCTCCCACCAGGCCTCGAGGGTGCCCACCGCCAGGTTCTCCTGGCCGTTGATGTCGATGACGTAGCGGCTGACGTGCCGACCCTCGAAGGGGCACCGGAGGTCTGGGAGGGCGGGTTCGAGTTGCAGGTGCATCACCGGGTTGGCGCGCCCCCACTGCCAGACGTCGGCGGAGAGTAGCTCCCAGGCATCCCCGTGGACGCCGAACCGGTAGTGGAGCACCCGCAGGTCGTCCCGCTGGTACGCGTCCAGGTATCGGTCCGTCCGCGACACCTCCCAGGTGCGACGGATGCGGTCACCGCTCAGCACCGTATGGGTGGTGGTGAAGGCGGGTTGCGCGCGACTGTCGATGCGGGCCATTCCCGCGTCCGCCGCCTCGGGGGGCACGCTCCCCACCACCTCCCGCGCGTCGGGCTCCACCTCCCAGGGAGCGCCCGCCTCCTGGAAGATGTCCGCAACGGCCAAGCCTCCCTGGGCCTGCGCGAGCACCATGCGGAACGGAACCAGCCCCGCGAGGCGCGATATCCGCTGCTTCTTGCCATCGATGGTGACCGAAGCGCGACGACCGAACCTGCGTTCCGAGACATCGACGGCGGCCAGCACCGCGTCCCGCGAGTGGCCGAAGGTGGACCCGTTGCGTTTGCGCTGTAGGAGGTCGGGGGGCTTGCCGGCGTAGGTGACCTCGACCGGCTCGCCATCGATGTTCTCGTACCGGATGGACAGGTCCAGCCACTCGGCGGTCGAGGCATCCTCGACTTCCAGCGGCCAGGCCTTTCGCCGCACCGGGATCTCGGGGATCCATGACTGGATGTCATCGATATCGGCGACGATGGTCTGCTCCATCGTGCCTTCACGGGCGTCCTTCGCCAGCCACACCGGACCCCGGGGCGTACGCAGCATCGCGTACTCGTGCATGTTCCAGTCCGGGTGACGGGTCACGATGACCAGGTCGAGGTCGTAGGCCGCACCCCACACCTGGACCGGCAGCACCGGAAACGTCACCACGGGCTCGCCGGTATAGGTGGCAGTCGACGGCTCCTCGCTCGCCCAGCCCCTGGACCGCTCCCAACCGGTGAGCACCGGTGATTGGGGGAGCATCTCCCGGATGCCGCACCCGGCGAGGAGTACGGAGAACATCAGCCAAGGCCACCCACGCATCGCGGTCCCTCTTGGTGACCAGAGGGTAACCCCTGCCGGGGTCGACGCCGCCACCCCCGGGTCTTATGGCCTGCGGTCTGGGGGTGTGAGGACACCATGCTGCAGATCGGGGACCTGAAACTGAAGTCCAGGCTCATCCTGGGGACCGGCAAGTACGCGGACTTCGAGCTCATGCGGGCCTGCCACCGCGCATCCGGAACCGGGATGGTCACCCTGGCCGTCCGTCGGGTGGACCTCGACGCCCCCGCCGGCTCGGACATCCTGGAGTGGATCGACCGCGATTCCATGCACCTGTTGCCCAACACCGCCGGGTGCTACACGCCCGAGGACGCGGTGATCACCGCGCAACTAGCCCGAGAGGCGCTGGGGACGAGCCTCATCAAGCTCGAGGTCATCGGGGACGATCGCACCCTGTTCCCCGATTCGGAGGGCACCCTGGAGGCGGCACGGGTCCTGGTGAGAGAGGGCTTCACCGTCCTTCCGTATTGCAGCGACGACCCGGTCGTGTGCCGGCGTCTCCAGGACCTCGGTTGTGCGGCGGTGATGCCGCTCGCGGCGCCCATCGGCTCAGGCCTGGGGATCCGGAACCCCTACAACCTGCAGATCATCCTGGAGCAGGCCACAGTGCCGGTAATCGTGGACGCCGGGGTGGGGACCGCGTCGGACGCCGCCATCGCCATGGAGTTGGGGTGCGACGGGGTGCTGATGAACACCGCCATTGCCGCGGCGAAGGATCCGGTGAAGATGGCGAAAGCCATGAAGCGGGCGATGCAGGCGGGCCGGTTGGCCTTCGGAGCGGGACGGATCCCCAAGCGGCTGTACGCAACCGCGTCCTCGCCCCTCGAG
>JAFDJI010000029.1 GCA_019307545.1 Deltaproteobacteria bacterium
CGTTTCCCGGAAGAAGACGGGCTGCGTCGAGGACACGAACACCAGCCGCAGCGGGTAGGTCGAGGTGAGCAGGGCCTCCAGGAGCATCTCCAAGCGGCTCTTTCGGAAGAAGTCGGCCTCCCGGCCCAGCGCATAGTCCAGGCAGCGAACGACCATCGCCTGGCCTTCCGTGGCGGAGGCGGCCTGCAACGCCTCTACCGCGACCCGGGCCACCTCGCGTGGTGTGTGCTCCTCTTTCGCGAGAAGCTGGTACAGGGTGTCACACCCCGCGACCCGCGCCACGGCAGCGATGCGCCCTGCAAGCGTGTCCGCGCCAACTCCGTAGCCGAGGGTGAGGTCGGGCAGTCGTTGGAGACCGCTTTTTGCAATCGCGTGCTCCACCAGGAGAGAGCGCCCGACGCCCTCGGGTCCCGAGACGACCAACGGCCCGCCCGTGCTCAGCAGCTCTCCCAGCTGGCCGAGTTCGTCGTCTCGGCCCACGAACACGAACCGCGGCGCCTCCGAGCCCTTCTTCGGCTTCTTCTTCTGCTTTTCGTTCGACTTCGCGAACGCGGGGAGAGCCGCCGCGGCGTCCGGAATGGGGAGATTCTTGATGAAACTCGGCCCCCGCCCCTTCTCGTGGGTGACCCGCATCCCGCTGAACGACCCACCGAGGAGGAAGGGGCTGTAGGACTTCGCGACGACCACCACCTCGGGTTTGTGCGCACCGCGGCTCGCGTGCTCGGCGAGCATCTTCACCGCAGGCATGTCGGCAAGCTGCGGATCGACGAGCACCAATACCCCTCCGGGCTGCAGCGCGGCCGCAACCGCGTCCTGCGTGGGCGGGCGAACTGGTGTGACCGCCGGACCGGAAAGCGCAATGGAGGGCACGGCGCTGCGATCGGAAAGGGCGAGCATGATCTCGGCGCTCTTCAGCAGCGAGCCGGCGATTGCGATCACGCACCGTCCCTTCTCGATGGCGGTGTCGACGCGTTTCATGGAGTCTCCGAGGGCCCGACCCAGAGGGACATGGGCGCCCGTTTGGTCAAACGGGAGGAAAGGGCCGGGTCCGTAACCAGCGCCAATTGCCGTATCAAGCCGCATGGGCTGGTTACCCCACCCACGATGACACCCTTGGAGCAAAAAGCCGCTGCACTCCCGACACGGCCCGGGGTGTACATGTTCAAGGACCGCCGCGGAAAGGTGCTGTACGTAGGCAAGGCCGTGAACATCCGGGCTCGCGTCCGCCAGTACCTGGCCGGACAGGACGAGCGCTTCATGGTCCCCTTCCTGGTCCGCCGTGCGCACGACGTGGACATCGTGGTGGTGGACAGCGAGAAGGAGGCCCTGCTCCTCGAAAACACCCTCATCAAGGAGCATCGGCCGCGTTTCAACGTCAAGCTCCGGGACGACAGCAACTTCCTCCATCTGCGCATCGACAGCCGAGAACCGTGGCCCCGGTACACCCTGGTTCGCCAGCTGGGCGGGGCCGGCGCCCGCTTCTTCGGGCCCTATCACTCTGCGAGCAGCGCCCGGCAGACCCTGGCCTTCCTGCACCGGGCCTTCCCCCTGCGCACCTGCACCGACGCGGTGCTGAAGTCGCGAAAGCGTCCCTGCCTGCTGTACCAGATGGGGCGGTGCGCGGCGCCGTGCAACGGCCTGATCGACCGCGATACCTATGGCGACCTGGTGGAGGAGTCCATGCTCCTGCTCGAGGGGCGTCGCAAGCCATTGCTCCGCCGCCTGCAGGAGCGGATGCACCGCTCGGCGGAGGCAGAGGCCTTCGAGGAGGCGGCGCGGCTCCGCGACCTGATCGCCTCGGTGGAGCGCACCCTGGAGCGCCAGAAGGTGGTCGACCCACGGCTGCAGGATCGGGACTTGTGGGGACTGTACCGAGAAGGCAGCCGGGGGGTGCTCACCATCCTCCCGGTGCGCGAGGGGATGATGTTCGCACCCCGCGCCACGGTTCTGGAGGGTTTGGTGGGTGGGGACGCCGAGGTCCTCTCGTCACTCCTCAACAGCGCCTACCCGGGAGGCACGACCATCCCCCCGGAGATCCTGCTCCCGCAGCTTCCCACCGACAGCGATGCCCTGGCGGAAGTCCTCTCCGAGCGGCGCGGCCGCAAGGTGGTCCTGCGGGCGCCGACTCGCGGCGACAAGGCACGCCTGCTCGCCCTTGCGGGGGACAACGCTCGGGTACGGTACCTTCAACAGGACAGCGAGGAGACCCGTAGGGAGCGCGCCCTGGCTGCGCTGGCAGAGGTGTTGGACCTGCCCGCCCCGCCCCACCGCATGGAGTGCTTCGACAACTCCCACCTCCGGGGCGCCCAACCGGTGGCGGCGATGGCGGTGTTCCTGGACGGCCGGCCCGACCGCTCCGAGTTCCGTCGCTACAAGGTGAAGACCGCGAGTGGCGATGATGACTACGCGGCCATGCGGGAGATCCTGGAACGCCGGATGAAGCGCGCCCTGAAGGAGGAGAGCCGGCCCGACCTGCTCGTGGTGGACGGCGGCAAGGGCCAATTGGGGGTGGCGCTCGCGGTACTACAGGACCTGGGCCTGCACGACCAGGCGGTGATCGGGATCGCCAAGCCGCGCACCGAACACGCCCGCGGCGCACGGCACGCCACCGACAAGATCGTGCTCCCCCACCGCAAGGACCCGCTCCAAATCCGTAGGGACCACCCCGCGCTCCGCCTGCTCCAACACCTGAGGGACGAGGCCCACCGGCATGCGGTCCGGTACCACCGCAAGCGCCGCAGTAAGGAGACCCTCACCAGCGTGCTGGAGGCGATCCCCGGCGTCGGACCGGCACGGCGGAAGGCGTTGCTGCAACACCTGGGATCTGCTCGGGCGGTGGCGGATGCGGACGTGGACGCGCTGGTTTCGGTTCCGGGGGTTGGGCCGGTGTTGGCGCAGACGATCTACCGGACGCTGCATCCGGAGTAGCCATGCGTCGCAGCCGTCAGCCAGTTGGCACCTCCTGCGCGCGAGCAACCGGTGCCGCGAGTGATGGAGATCGAGAAGGCGCCCACGGCATTTCACCTCAAGCTCGCTGGCTGACAGCTGATCGCTGATTGCCGACTGCTCAACTACGGATGGACCCAAACAACCCCCCGGGTTCCGTCCACGGTCACCTCCTGCCCATCCTGCAGCCGGCGCGCGACCCCCTCGATGTTCACCACCGCCGGGACCTTGTACTCCCGGGCCACCACCGCCCCGTGGCTCAACCGACTCCCCATCTCCAGGATCACCGCCCCTGCGGTGAGCAGCAGCGGCGTCCACCCGGGGTCCACCGCCCGGGTCACCAGCACGTCGCCCTGCTCCAGCCGTTGCCCCTCCGCGAGCGACCGGATCAACCGCACCCGGCCTCGGTAACGCCCGGGGCTGATGCCGAGCCCCTGTAGCCGCGCACCGGAGGCCGCCTCCGCAACGCCCTCGTCCCCATGCAGGAAGGCGGGGGGCTCCACCCGGGCGTCGTCCTCCCGCTTCTGCCTGCGGCGTGCGACCCACTCGCCGACCGGTTCGGCGGACAGGGACTGGGTGGCCAGACCCACCACCTCGTCCCAGGTGAGGTAGGCGATGTCCTCGGCATCCTGCAGCCACCCCTCTGCGGTGAACTGGGCCCCCATCCACAGCAGGTTCCGCTGCATCGCGAACAGCAGCCGGTCGAACGCAAAGCGTTGGTTCTCGCGCAGCAGCAGGTAGCGGCGGGTGTAGTGAAGGAGGACCTCCACGAGCACCCGCTCCGGCCCCGTCACCACGTCGCGCAGGTCCGCCAGGGCCTCCTGGTAGTCGTGGCCCTGGCGACGGGCCCGCGCTTCCGGCTCTTCGGCGTCAGCGGCCTGGTAGGCGCGCAAGAAGGGAACCAGTCGCTCCGGTGACTGGGCCCATCGTCTGGCCATGATCTCCCAGCTCGCATGGGAGCGATGGCCATAGCGGTGTAGGAACTCGTCCAGGGCAGCACCGAACCGAGAGTTGGAGGTGGACAGATCACCACGCTCCAAGGCCTCCAGCTCTCCCTCCGTGGCCACGCGCGCCAACTCCCACAAGGCCTCGTTGGTTTCCAGCGTCCGGTTCCCGGCCGGGCACACCGCGAGGCGTCGCATCAGGGACGCCGCCCGCTCCGGTGCCCAGTTTGCGAGCGCTGCCTCCAGAAGCTGGTAGAAGAGGTTCGCAAACAGCAGACTGCAAATGTGAATGCCGATGTAGTCGCGCACCAGGTCCCGCTGCGCCCGCACCAGTCGCACCCCGTCCTGGGGGGACACGGGAAGACGGGACAGGGACACGAGCTCCACTCCCAGCCGCTCGTGGAAGGTCTCCCAGTGCCGATCGTTGGTGAGTGGATTCCATCGGAAGCGGCGCCAGCGTCGCTCCAGAGCCGTCTCCCGGAGGAAGCTCCAGTAGACGGACAGGTCCGGGAGCACCGCGAAGCGCCGCTGCCAATCCCACTCCTCACGGGGCGGGATCAGCTCCAACATGAACCGGGGCGCCGGAGCGCCGGGCAGCTTGAACGCCAGGTGTCGAAAGGCCGAGACGTTCACATAGGGTCGGGAATGAACCACCCGCAGGGCGGGGCCCCCACCCAGGTACCGAGACTGGGTCTGCGGATAGGCCACGAAATGCTCGAAGACGGGCGCCAGCAGGGACCAACCCAGAGGCGTCACTGGCTCGGGCCATCGCTCCCCGATGAAGCGGCGGGTCCAGAGGACATCCTTGCGCGCTCGGGGGGTACCGGTCGTGGTGATCGGCCGTGCCTGGAGGAGCAGGAGACGACCGGAATAGTCGATCGCCCATTCGACATCCTGGGGCTCGCCCAGAACGCCCTCCGCCTTCAGCCCGAGCCGACACAGCCGCAGCAGGGTGCGGCGGTCCAGCGTCGGCCGGTACTTGAGGGGAGACGGGGTGGCCTGGCGTGTCAACCCTCCCCGACCATCCGCGATCCACTGCTCCCGGATTTCGGGGAGGTCCTGCTGCACCAAATGCAGTTGCACCCGGTTGAGCACCCGTTGTACCGGGCGGGGGGCCCGACGTGGCCGCCGAACCAGATACCAGTGGGGGGTGACCTGCCCCGAGACCAGTCCCTCCGCGTAGCCCCAGGTGGCCTCCACCGTCATCTCTCGCCAGGATCCGCTCAGGGGATTCACCGTGAACAGGACCCCGGAGACGCGGGGCTCTACCATGCGCTGCAGCACCACCGCCAGTGAACCCGGTGAGGGTCCCCGTCCGCCCCGGTACGCCATGGCAGCCGTACCGTACAGGGACGCCCAGACCCGCCGGACCGCCTCCGGTACGGCTTCGGCGGCGACATCGAGTTTGGTGAGATGCTGCCCGGCAAAGGACCGCTCCCGGCCGTCCTCCGCCGCCGCTGACGACCGGACGGCTACTCGACCGCCAAGCGCACGTGCCCGTCGCACCAGCGCGTCGTGCAGCAGCCCAGGCAGCGGTAGGGAGCGCAAGCGATCCCGGAGGTCGTCCAGCGCTTCCGTGCCCGGATCACGGTGCACCTGCTCCGCGAGGTCCCACAGCCCTGCTTCCCGCAACGCCGTCTGGTACACCTCCACCGGAACCACCGCCGCGGGCGGCACGGGGAGGTCCCGGCCCGCGAGTTGGGCGAGGTGCAGGGCCTTCCCCCCCACCTGCGCGCGATCGTGGGCACCGATTTCGTCCAGGCCGACCAACAGTCTCACCCGTCCTAGTTCACCCGCCAGCGAGCGGCAGGCCAGCGGTCGTTTCCGGCAAGCCGACCCCCCGATGCTTGACATTGCGAACTCCGGCGGTAAATAGAGCTTGCTGCGGGTCGAGAGTGCAGCCAAGCTGTGCATGCGTACTCGCGGCACCAGCTGCCGGGCCCTTGGCCCGATCGGAGATCGACGTGCGACCGGCGCGCCGGTCCATGTCTCTCTCCGCTTCGGCACCCCGAGCAGCGGTGCGCCAACCTACCTAGGCAGAGTCGATGACAGCCGGAATGCGGCTCGTGATATCGCCGAACAGCGGTCTCTTCCGCACGCTCGACGACAACGCACCCCGCGGTGCGTCCACCATCCGAGTGGTCGAATGAACATCAACCCGGCGAACCCGGTGATCGTTCAGGGCGACGGCAAGGTCCTCTTGGAGACACGGCACCCGCGGTTCGACGAGGCACGCGATTTCCTGTCCCGCTTCGCCGAGTTGGAAGCATCGCCCGACCTGCTGCACACCTACCGCATCACCTCCCTGTCGCTGTGGAACGCAGCCTCCGCCGGCATGGTCCGGGAAGAGATCGTCGCCGGCCTTCGCACCATGTCCAAGTTCGACATCCCCGCGGACGTGCTGCGGAATGTCGACGACACCATCTCCCGCTACGGCCTGGTCCAGCTCCAGCCGCACCCCATCGACCCGAGCGAGTGGATCCGGGTGGGCTTCAAGACGGCCTACATCGAGAAGATGGTCCGCAAGACCCGGACCGCCCAGGACATCATGGTTCCCGACGGCCGCCGCTACTGGCGGATCCCCGCCGGCATGCGCGGGATCTTCAAGCAGCGCATGCTCCTGGAGAAATGGCCGGTGGAGGATCTCGCTGGCTTCCTTCCCGGCGATCCCCTGGCCTTCCGTCTGCGCGAGGTCACCCTGAAGGGAAAGAAGTTCCTGCCACGCGACTACCAGAACGACGCCGTGGAGCGGTGGTTCATGGCGGGAAGCCCCGCCGGCGGTCACGGCGTGGTGGTGCTTCCCTGTGGTGCTGGCAAGACCATCGTCGCCATGCAGGCCATGGAAATCGTCCAGCAGCACGCCCTCATCCTGTGCAACAACCAGACTGCAGTGAACCAGTGGGTGGAAGAACTGGCCGACAAGACATGGCTCAGGCGGGATCAGGTCGGCAGCTACACCGGCCGCGAGAAGAAGATCCGCCCGGTGACCGTGGCCACCTACCAGGTGCTGACCTGGCGCCGCTCACGTGATTCCGACTTCGAACACCTGCACCTGTTCCGCGACCACAACTGGGGCCTGCTCATCTACGACGAGGTCCACCTGCTGCCAGCCCCGGTGTTCGGAGCGACCGCAGAGCTGCAGGGCCGCCGCCGGCTCGGTCTCACTGCCACCCTGGTGCGCGAGGACGGCCGCGAAGGGGACGTGTTCTCCCTGGTGGGTCCGAAGCGCTACGACGTGCCATGGCAGGTGCTCGAGAAGCAGGGATGGGTCGCCGAGGCCCTGTGCTTCGAGGTGCGGGTCCCATTCACCCGCAAGGCCCGGGACCGCTACGAGCGGGCCGGAAAGATGGAGCAGCACCGGCTGGCCGCCGAGAACCCGCGCAAGCTCGACGTCGTGCTCGACCTCATCGAACGGCACGAAGACGACAATATCCTGGTCATCGGCACCTACCTCAACCAACTCCACACCATCGCCGACGCGCTGGATGCCCCCCTCATCACCGGAGAGACACCCCAGAGAGAGCGCGATGTGCTCTTCAGGGAATTCCGGGAGGGGACCATCAAGCGGCTGGTGGTGAGCAAGGTGGCCAACTTCGCGATCGACCTCCCCGATGCGAACGTGGCCATCCAGGTTTCTGGCTCCTTTGGCTCACGCCAAGAGGAGGCCCAACGTCTGGGGCGGATCCTGCGTCCGAAGGATCACCACGCCCACTTCTACACCGTGGTCACCACGGACTCGAAGGAGCAGGAGTTCGCTATCAAGCGTCAACTGTTCCTGACTGAGCAAGGATATCGCTACCACATCGAGGAACGGGCAGCCAAGTAGCGGCGAACGCGCTGCAGCCCGACGTGGAGACCAGGAATGGCCGAAGACGAGGCCGACGGCAAACGCAGGCGACGTCGCAAACGTAAGAAGAAGGGCAACCCCCCAGCGGGTGAGGGCCAGAATCGACCCAGGGGCTCCTGGGGGGACGACGTGCTGGTGGCCGAGGGCGACCGGGCACGGAAGAACCCGGGGGCAGACGGCGGCGGCGGACGGCGGCGGGGTCGTCGCTCAGCGGTCGAGGTCGACGGTCCGATGGTGTCCATCCCCTCCTCGGGGCGCAACCCGCACCACAAGCGTTCTTCGCGATCCCGTCGCGGACCACCCGGATCGGCGGCGGGGCGGCGGCGGCGGCGCCTCACTCGGGTCGAGGTGGAGGAGCTGAATCAGTGGCTCCGGCAACTGCCCGAGCCACTGGTGGCCAACCTGTACCGGGGCCTGGGGGGTCAACCCCACCGGGTCGCCAACTACGACCGGATGATCCAGCTCACCGTGCGTGCAGTGGCCCAGTCGGGTCGGACCGCCACCCTGCTCAAATCCATGCACGAACGGGACCGCAAGGCGCTGGCAGCCTTGCTCCAAGCCGGCGGCCTGGCGCACGCGACCGAGTTCCATCACGAGTTGGTGCTCTCCTTCGGCGGCCAGGAGCGCGACTGGATACGCACCATGAAGGTGCTCGGCGAGAAGGGCGTGCTCGTCGCCACTGTCGAGCAGGATGGCGACTTCTTCTACGCGATCCCGGGACCCCTGGCGGACGGGCTGCTGGAGGAGCTTGCCGAGGACATCGGGCTCCCGGTGTTCCAGCACCCGGACGTGAAGGTGATCGACGAGCGGCCGTTCTGTCCACCGCTGGACTTCTCGATCACCACCATGGCCACCTACATCGACCAGCGCTCCCCGCGCCTCACCCAGCGGCACGACATCTATCGGCTGGACCAGGAACACATGGACGAGTTCTTCTCCCAGATCTGGGAGCCGAACTCGGAGCTGTTCTCCTTCCACCTGCAGTTCCTGATGATGCACGCCATGGTGGAGCTACGGGGCGAGTACCTGCTCCTGAACCGCGAGGTGGTCGAGGAATGGTTGCAGCTCGAGCCCGAGGATCAGCGCGACCTGGTGTTCCGGTCTCTCGAGCGGCGCTTCGACATCGCGGAATGGGTCCTGTGGTCCATCCATGGCGCGACCTTGAAGAAGGACGGCACCCACGAGGGCTGGGTTGCCGAACGACCACTGGTGGCGGTGTACCGCCGCTGGAAGCGCGGTGAAGACTGGCGCGAACGCTACCAGCGCGGCGAATACAAGAAGGCACGTACGGGAGAGCGAGAGAGCTTCTCCTTCGCGCCCCTCGTCCGCGTCGGCCTGCTGGAAATGGGTCAATGGGGACAAGAGAAGTTCTACCGGTTGTCCCCGCGGGGTCGACATCTGCTCGAGCCGCCCAAGGACGACGGCTTCCGGCAGTTCTACCTCACTCCGTCCTTCGAAGTGATGGCCCCGGCCGGCCTCGCCCCGATCCTGTTGTTTCGGATCGGAGAGTTGGCCGACCTCGTGGGCTGCGACCGCGCCAACACCTACAAGATCGCCGAGACCTCCATCGAGACGGCCATCTCGCGCGGATGGCGCCGCGACGACGTGCTCCAGTTCCTGCGGGACAACTCCCAGATCGGGCTTCCAGAGAACGTCGAGGCCACCCTGAAGGGATGGATCGGGCACCGGGGTGACGTGGAGTTCCACGAGCTCACCCTCATGACCGTCCACCGGTCCCAGATCCGTCGTCTCGAAGGGAACAAGCGGATCAAGCCCTACCTGCTCCATCGGTTTGCCCCCGGGATGTACGCGGTCGACTCGAACAAGCGCTCCGAGATCGTGGCCGTGCTCCAGGAGATGCACTTCGACCCCGCCACCGAGACGCGGCGCTATCCCGGCGACCCGGAGCAGGTAGAAGCGCGGCAGAACCTCCATCGCCTGCTCGCGGAGGCGCGCGAAAGCGTCGATGACCCGCTGGGGCGCGGCGTGGCCCTGGTACCCCCGAAGGACATGTTCCCGGTGCCCGGAACCAAGGTGGCGGCCAAGAAGATCGTCGAGCCCACGCTCCCACCGCTGGTGAAGCCGGATGAGGTGCGGGTGATCATCGACCAGGCCATGTCCCAGGACCTGGACGTGGAAATGGTGTACCTGGCCAAGAACGGACAGCGACTGCGCTGCGTGGTCCAGCCCCAACGCCTGGCGTTCAAGGCGGAGGCGCCGGTGCTGGTGGGTCTGGACCGCGGCGAGGACGAGCGCCGAACCTTCGTGCTGGAGCGCATGGAACGCCTCCGGCTGCTGGAGGTGTGAGATGCAGGACCGGCAAGACGTGGGGCTGCCGGGCTTCGAGGAGGCCCTCGCCGACCTCGAGGCTCGTGTGCGGCGCCTGGAATCCGGTGACATCGGCCTCGAAGAAGCCCTTGCCCTCTTCGAGGAAGGCGTAGGCCTCGCCCAGACCTGCCACGAGCATCTCCAAGAGGCGGAGCGCCGCGTTACCGCACTCTCCCGAGGTGCAGAGGGCATCTTGGAGGAACCGCTTCCAGAGCCCGAAGACGAATAGTGGGGAACGGGTCGGACGTCCCGTTGGAGGCCTTGGGGTATGCTCAACCGTAGACGCCAGTTACGTTTCCTGTTTGGGGCGCTGAGCGAAGCGCTTCTGCGAATCCCTGCCCCGGGGGGGCCCCGTGTTCGATAGCGTTGGTAAGACGAACGACGCTGAAGCCGCCAAGCGTCAACTTGCCGCGATGATTCTCACCCTGGGAGTCTCCGCCATGGTGACGGGCGTGGGATTCGGCTGGATGGCCTGGAAGGCGACCCAGTACATCATCGAGGAGCTTACCGACGAGGACATGATCGAGGTCGTCATGGACGACCCCGCCCTCGAGGACGAGCTACCCCCACCCCCACCCCCACCTCCACCCCCACCCGCTCCTGCGTACGAAGAAGAGGAAGAGGAGGAAGAGCCAGAGGAGATCGTCCCCGACGAGATGGACGAGGCCGTGACGGAGTTGGACGAGGAAGTCGAGACGAAGGTGAAGAGCGAGCGGATCGAGGGTGGCGTCGAGGGAGGTGTCGAAGGCGGCGTCGTCGGTGGCGTCGTCGGCGGCGTGATCGGCGGTGTGCTGGGCGGGCACATCGGGGTCCGGGTCTTCCATCACTCCGAGGTGCGGGTCAAGCGCCGGGTCTCGCCGGTGTACCCGGATGCGGCGAACGACCTGAACCTCGGGGAGGTCACCTGCCGGGTCCGCATCTACATCGACGAATCCGGCGTCCCCTACGACATCGACATCGAGGCCTGCCCGATGGTCTTCCACGAATCCTCCCGGGTGGCGCTCTACAAGTGGCGCTGGTACCCGGCAAAGGTCGAGGGGGAGAAGGTCAAGGCCCAGTTCCTGATGGCGATCAAATACATCCCCTAGCGAGGTAGAGCCTCACCAAGGTTATGATGGCGGCCCCTGACGAGGTCGGGGGTACGCTGCGGAGTCCAGAATGCTGCTGTATACACTGCTGGAGGTCGCTGCCAACGCGGCCCAAGATCTGGGTCAAGGTTTCACGATGCGCGAGATCTGGGAGGCCTCGGGCTTCATCGCGCGCAGCGTGATCGTGATCCTGGCTATCATGCTGATCGCGTGCACCTACGTTGCCTTGGAGCGCCTCATCGCCTTCAACCGGGCGCGCAGCCAGTCCATGAAGCTCGCCGCCGAGGTGGTGGCTCCCCTCCAACAGGGGGATATCACGACCGCCCTGTCCCTGGCTCGAGACGACCGCTTCAAGGCGGCCTACCTCGGCTCTCTTCTGAAGGCGGGGTTGGCGGAGGTCGAGGAGCGCTTCGATCCACACGCGATCCAGAACGGCGAACGCGCGGTCGGAAAGTCGATCGTCGAGGAGCAGGGCAAGCTGCGCCGCGGGATGGCCATCCTCGCGACCACCGGCTCCACCGCGCCCTTCGTGGGCCTCTTCGGGACCACCTTCGGGGTCATCAATGCCTTCCAGGGCATGGCGACCGCGGGCAGCGGCCTGGCGTCGGTGTCCAAGGGGATCGCCGAGGCCCTCATCACCACCGGTGTCGGAATCGGCGTCGCCGTCGTAGGGGTGTGGTTCTTCAACTACTTCAACGGCCGCATCGAGAAGGTCACCGACGAGATGACGGCTTCCGAGGCCGACTTCATGGACTGGGCCTACAAACTGCTGCACGACCGCGAGGAAGCGCAGAAGAAAGCCGGGAAGTAGAACATGGGCGCAAAGCTCGGCACTGGCAGTGGCCCCATGGCCGATATCAACGTCACCCCACTGTGTGATGTGATGTTGGTGCTGCTGGTGACGTTCATGGTGATCACCCCCATGCTGCAGTCCGGCATGCCGGTCGACCTGCCCGAGGCCACCCAGACCACCACGGTCAACGACGTCGGTCAGCACATCACCATCTCCATCACCATGGAGCAGGGGGTGTGGGTCGAAGAGAACCAGGTCGAGTTGGACGACGTCGTCACGCAGATCCAGGAGGAGTGGAGGCTCGACCCTACCCGCTCCCTCCTGATCAAGGCCGACAACCGCCTCGAATATCAGAAGGTCCGCGACGTCATGGACCGGATGGCCGAGAACGGGATGGACACCATCCTGATCGCGGCCTCGAAGGAGAGGTAGATGGGTGCCCAGCTCCACAGCAAGGGTGTGATGTCGGAGCTGAACATCACCCCGCTGGTGGACATCATCATGGTGGTGCTGATCATCATGATGGTGACCATCCCCATCTCGATCGAGCAGATGGGGCTGAAGCTACCGAGCCAGGCCGAGGTGAAGCACAAGTCCGACGTCCCCATCGACCAGTTGGTGATCGCCGTCTACGAGGACGACACGCTCGCCTTGAACCGCCGCTTGATGACCGAAGAGCAGCTCTTCTACGAGATCACCCGTCGGCTCCGTCCCATGGAGAAGAAGAACGTGTTCATCGATGCCCACCCTACCAACCTGTATGGGCGGGTGGTGGACATGATGGACCTCGCTCGGGAGGCCGGGGCGTCCAAGGTGGGCCTGGCGCGCCTGAAGCCCCAGGGCCCGATGCCCGCCACCTCGGTATCTCCGGGCACCATGCCGCGCGGGGTGAGCGTGGGTCTCGCCAGCGTGGTGGGGCCGGTGAGCACAAAGGGCGCCGATGACGAGCTCCAGCCCCTCGTTCCCACGTTCATGGGATGTTACGAGCAGGCGCTGGCGCGAAACAACGAGCTGTCCGGCCGCGTCATGCTGAGGGTCACGGTGGCCCCCGACGGCACCCTGATGAGCAGTCAGGTCAGCTCATCGAACGTGGACGACGAGCAGCTCGAGGCGTGCATCGCCGCGGCGGCTGAGCAGAAGCTCTCCTACAAGCCCCTTGGGGAGGGCAACACAGCGGTCGTCCAGTACCCGATCCTGTTCTCCCCGGGATGAGCGAACCGCTGGAGGCGTGGAGCGCGACGTGGCGTCCCGCGCTGGAGGGGTTGTTGCGCGCACGCGTTCGGGACGCGTGGCCTCCCGCGTTTGCCGAACCGCTCGCCTACCCGCTGTTCACCGGCGGAAAGCGCATCCGACCCGCACTATGCGTCGCGGCCTGGCAGGCGCTGGCGAACGATCCGGGCCGGCTGGAACTGGTGCTCCCCGCCGCGGTCGCGGTGGAGTTGATCCACACCTACTCCCTGGTGCACGACGACCTGCCCAGCATGGACGACGATGACGAGCGACGCGGCAGGCCCACCGTGCACGTGGCCTTCGATGCTGCGACCGCGGTGCTGGTGGGGGACGCGCTGCTCACCGAGGCCTTCGCCGTGCTCGCCGAGGGTCCCTGGGCCCACGGGGTGCGGGCCAACCTGGTGTCCTCCCTGTCCCGTTCCGCAGGTTTCCGCGGCATGGTGGGCGGACAGGCGGCCGATATCGGCCTGGGCGGACCGATTGCCGACGTCGACGTCCTCACCCGGCTCCACCGCCAGAAGACCGGTGCGCTCATCGGGTGGGCGACGGTGGCCGGTGGATTGGTGGCGGGCGCGGACGCCGACCAACAGCAGATCCTCGCCGTCTATGGCGACAACCTGGGGCTGGCCTTCCAACTCGCCGACGACCTGCTGGACGCGGAGGAGGACGCCGGAGAGGACGGCCCGCCCTCCTTCGTGACCCTGCTCGGCCCCGAGGAGACGTCCCAGCGTGCCCGTGCACTGGCAGAGACCGCGGCGCAGGTGGTTTCCGAACTGCCGCGACCCGGAGCGCTGGTCGCGCTGGCAAGGTTCGCGGTGGACCGAGACCGGTGAGCCGACAGCGGGCCAAGCCAGAGCGTCTCGATGTCCTGATGGTCCGGCTGGGCCTCGCGGCCTCCCGCCAGCGCGCCAGCGCCTTGATCGCCCAGGGGGTCGTGCGGGTGAACGGACTGCCCGCATCCAAGCCTGGATCGCGGGTCTCGGTGGACGGGGCGATCACCTTGGTGGAAGGGGACCACCCCTGGGTGGGGCGCGGCGCCCTCAAGCTGCTGGGGGTGATCGACGCCTTCGGCGTTGATCCCGCCGACAAGGTGTGCGCGGACCTGGGCGCGTCGACCGGTGGCTTCACCCAGGTGTTGCTGGAGCGGGGCGCCGCGCGAGTCTATGCCATCGACGTGGGGGTGGGACAGCTCGCCTGGTCGCTGCGCACCGATGCGCGCGTGGTGGTGATGGAGCGCGTCAACGTGCGCTACCTCGGACCTGGTCGTCGGTGACCTGTCCTTCATCTCGTTGGCGCTGATCCTGCCGGCGGTGAAGCGGATCCTCCGTTCGGGGGGAGAGGCGGTGCTGTTGGTGAAGCCCCAGTTCGAGGCCGGACGGGAGGCGGTGGCTCGGGGCGGGGTGGTGAGAGACGAGGCTCTGCGGGAGGCGGCCATCGCGTCGGTGCGGCGCGCGGCGGAGGAAGAGGGGTTCGAGGTGATCGCGGGGAAGGACAGCCCGGTCGCGGGGGCGAAGGCGGGGAACGTGGAGCATTTCCTGCACTTGCGGCTGGGGTGAGCGCCCACCCCTACTCGGAGGAGCGGCGGAGTCGGGCTCAACTTCCCTTTCGGGCAACGGAGTCGGGCTCAACTTCCCTTCTGGGTGGCGGAGCCGGTGTGAACTTCCCTTTCGGGCGGCGGAGCCGGTGTGAACTTCCCTTTCGGGCTGCGGAGTCG
>JAFDJI010000312.1 GCA_019307545.1 Deltaproteobacteria bacterium
GACCTCATGGACCAGGGGGAGAACCGGATTCCGGTGCGCCAGATGGAGTCGGTCTCCATGTGGTAGCCGTGGCGCGGCACCGTCCACCCTCCCACGCTCCCACCCGTGCGCTTGAAGGCCACCACCGCCCCGTCCCACACCCCCACGCGCCATCGGGGGTCCGCGGTCAGGTGGCGTTGGACCACGTCGGCGTCGCTGGACCGAACCGAAGCGAGGCCGGAGAAATCGGCCTTGATCCGGTACACGGTGTACCGATAGCCGAGCAACTCCAGGTCGAAGTCCGAAGCGCGGGAGGCCAGTTGCGGCACGGGCAGCAGGGTGTCGTAGGGAGAGGGGGCCGTGCCGGGGTCCATGGCAGCCGACGTGGGGGCCGCCAGCGTGACGCGAGGGCGGGCAGGGCTGGTGTCCAGGGTCTGGGGCGTGTGGCATCCGGCCAATACCAGCACCCAAATGGCGATCATGCTCACCCCGCGATTTCCTGCCTGTACAGACACCGTAGACTCGAGCGACCGGGTTCGTTTCTGAAGGGGTAGCCTGGGCCGGCACAGGTCGCGCCGACCCGGCACTCCCTCCTTCATTCGGATCGCCACGGGGGAATGTTGAAGGGAAATCGACCTGGGCCGCGGCTGGTACCATGCGCGCCTGCTCTCGAGGGGGTCGTCATGCCGAAGTTGAAGCCCGTCACGTTCATCCTGGGTGCCGGTCGCAGTGGCACGACCCTCCTCCGCGTCATGCTCGCCGGGCATCCAGACCTGTTCGTTCCGCCGGAGCTGTTCATGGCGGTCTACGACACCATGGCCATCCGCACCGCGGATCTGAAGCAGCGGTACTGGCTCAAGGGGGGTCTGCGGCGAGCGGTCATGGACCTGCAGGGCGTGGATGTGGAGGAGGCCAAACGCATCGTCGGCTCCCTGGATCCCCTCACCGTTCCCGAGGGCTACGCCTGGCTCCAGGACCAACTCGGCGATCGGATGCTCGTCGACAAGTGCCCGCCCCTCGCCTACATCCCGCAGCTACTGCCACGCGTGGAGGAGTGGTTCGAGTCTCCGCGCTACATCTGGATCGTTCGCCACCCGGGCGCCGTCATCCGCAGCTTCCAGAACATGCCGATGGCCGAGATGATGTTCCAGGGCTTTCCGGTCAGCTACCGCAACCTCTGGTACGAGACCAACCGCAACATCCGGGATTATCTGGCCACCATTCCCGAAGAGCGCTGGACCCGGGTCCGCTTCGAGGACCTGGTCCGCGAGCCCCGGTCCGAGATGGAACGGGCATGTGCCACCATCGGCATCCCCTTCCACGACGCGCTGCTCGAGCCCTACGAGGGCGACCGGATGCGGGACGGTCCCAAGGGGGCCCGCGCCATCGGGGATCCACAGATGGCCACCCGCCGTCGCATCCAGCCCGAGTTGGCCAACAAGTGGCTCGACGGCTTCGACCCGACCACGGTCAACGACGAGACCCGGCTGCTCGCCAAGGAGTACGGCTACGACCTCGACGCCATGCCCCGCCCGCCCATCGCTCGGGTCGGGGAGGCCATGAAGGAGCTGTTCGACGTCGCCCACACCCTCGAGCGGAAGATGCAGACCCCGGTGGACCTCGACAACGCGGAGGGGCGACGCTTCCTGCTCCGCATGCTCGGCGCCAGCATCGACACCTTCGTCGAGCATGGCGACGCGGAGCGGCCGCGGTTCCACGACGCCGAAGGCCCCCACCGCAAGATGTTCGGCGACTGCCCGGACGCCGACTACCACCGGGCGCCGATCCGGATGGGTCCGGGAAGGGCGTACCGCCTGTGGGGCCGGATTCCACCCGGCACCTGCTACGTGGGCGTCCTGCTCTACGGGCGGGGCGGCCGGGTGGGAAAATGCCTGGCCGACCGCGATCTCCAGCGTGACGCGGATGGGCGCTTCGAAGTGCACATCTCCACCGAGACCTGGGACGGGCAGGGGACCTCGCTGCAGGGGGATGGGGACGAGAACGCGGTGATGGTGCGGCAGTACTTCGCGGACCGCGCCACCGAGGCGCCCATCGAGCTGAACATCGAGTTGGTGGGGGAGCCTGCGCCGCTCGCGCCCTTGGATGCCAACAGCCTCGCGGACAACCTCGGGCTCTCCACCCGCATGCTGAAAGCGATCTACAAGCGCACGGTGCAGGCGTACGAGATGGTGCGCGGCGTGGCGCTGAACCAGTTCGTCCAGGTTCCCCCAGACCAACTCTTCCCCACCCCGGACAACAAGTACCTGGTGAGCTGGTACCGGTTCGGACGGGACCAACTCCTGGTCGTGCGGGGACAGGTCCCCAAGACGCGGTATTTCGGGCTGTCCCTCTGCAACGCGTGGATGGAGAGCCTCGACTACCTGAACCACCAGGTGAACCTCAACCACCTCCAGATCGAGACCGACGGCGACGGGCGATTCGAGGCGGTGCTGTCTCACCGCGACCCCGGCATCCGAAACTGGCTGGACGTGGCCGGCCACGATGCCGTGTACCTGTTGGTGCGGTGTCTGCTCTTGGAGGGTGACCTCCCCGCGCTGACCACCCAGGTCATGTACGTACACGAGTGGGAGCGGCTGCTGGCGGAGCGCAAGGGGGCGTAGTCAACGGCTGAATCCCAGCGGCGATCCTGGGCGCTGAAAACTTTTCCGCAAAGTGCTTAACGGTCGGCCGTCCGATCCGACATGCTGCTTACGGGTGTGTTTTCACGCGGATGACGAGCTGGGGTGCATCATGACGAGCCAGATCGCGGGTCGCTCTTGCGCTATTGCGGCCTTCGCGCTTTCCACCGCCATCTCCCTCGCCGCTTGCGACGAGGCGACGGTCGTGGTGCCGGCGGAGGTAGCGGCGTCGAGTCCCGCCACCAGGGCGGCGAGTCCCTACCTGGAGGATCGGGTGATGGTCCTGCCGGCGAGGGGATCCGTGGTCTGGGACATCGCCGATGCCCATGGCCTGAGGGTGGTGCATGCTCCGGGCGCCAGCGGTTACGCGATGCTGGCGGTGGACTCCAACGGAATCAAGGGTTCGCTGCACCGACTCGGGCTCGACCCAGATGTCCGGACGGCCTACCGGGTCGGCGCGGTCTACGGGACCGATGACGACATGTGGGAATGGGAGCTCCCCGAGCTTCCCGATCCGTGGCACCTCACCTCGATCGGACGCCCGGAACCCGCTGGGGAACTCGGTGATTGGGTGGTGGCGGTCCTGGACACGGGGGTGGCCTACGAGTTCTACGCGTCCTTCGAGACGTGGGAGGCGTTCATCCAGACCCCGTCGCTGGCGGGGGTGACTTTCGTTTCGCCCTGGGACTTCGTCAACGATGATGCGCACGCCAACGACGACCACCAGCACGGGACCCTGATGGCGAGCCTCATCGCATCGCAGGGCATCGTGGAAGGTGTCGCACCGGGCGTCTCGTTGATGCCGGTCAAGGTGCTCGGTGCCGACAACAGCGGCAACGAGGTGGCGCTGATCGATGGCATCTACCACGCAGTGGACAACGGGGCGGACGTCATCAGCATGAGCCTCACCTTCGGGCAGGGGTACGTCCCGTCGCTGCCGCTGCTCGAGGCGCTGCAGACGGCGCACGACCTTGGCGTCGTGATGGTCGCTGCTTCCGGAAACGACGGCGATGTCTACGCGAGTTGGCCCGCGGCGAGCCCGTTTGTGATCGCTGTCGCCGCCGGAGAGCCCCATCCGGAGTATGTCGACGGGTCCTGGACCGGTGCCATCGCCCCCACGGCCTACAGCAACAAGCACCTCATCGTGGATATCCTCTCGCCAGGCGGAAACCTGGACGTGGACGCGCTCGGTGATGGGTACGTGGACGGCGTGCTCGCCGAGAGCATCTTCCCAGGGTTCCCGGTTCTGCCCGGGTACTGGCTCACCGCGGGGACGAGCCAGGCGACGGCCATCACAAGCGGTGCGGTGGTCCACTTGCTCGATGCGGGTGCCGAGGGCGACCAGGTGGTACGGGCGTTCCACAAGGGAGCGAGCTCCGCGGGTTCCCGAGGCACGCCCTTCAAGAACGGCTTTGGTGCTGGAAGCATGGACCTCACCCGGTCGGTGGATCTGTTTTGCTCCGGCAACGCTGCGGTGGTCAACGACCATGGGATCCACGTGGCGATGCTTCCCCACCTGCAACGGAATGACGACCAGGTGCGGCCCGCCGTCCACCTCACGGTCTTGACGGAGAGCGGCCGTCCAGTTGCGTACGCCCGCGTGTATGGGGTGTTCTCCGGGTCTTCTCGTGGCCTGCTGGAGTGCTACACCGACGCCACGGGTAGCTGCACCGCGGTTGGAGTTGCAGTATCCGCTCGCGACGCCTCGGGAGAGCCAGCGGCACTGGCCTGGACGGTTTCGGTGGACGCCGTGCACAAGAACGGCGTGGCCTACCGGCCTGCGTCCGCCGTATACGCCACCGATGCGTTGGAGGTCTTCCTCGCCGCCGCGGCGGCAGAGCCGGCGCTCCAGGACACGGTGCTCGCTTTCTACTGGGAGGACACCAACGACCCCGTCCTCGGGGGCATCGCCGAGAGCTACGTGGTGATCAACAGCGGCGTCGGGCTCGCCTCCAGCCCCATCGGGGTCATCTTCACCCCGCGGCGCATCGAGGGGCTGTTCACCTCCGAGACGCTGGCGCTCGACCTGGACGGTACCGGCCTGGCCTCCAGCCCCATCGGGCTGCAATGGCTCCGCCTGGTCATCATCGATGCCCAGGGGTTGGCCTCCAGCCCCATCGGGTCCGGTCTGGCCTCCAGCCCCATCGGGCTGCGGAGCCTGCGGCTCGTGGTCATCGAGGGCACTGGCCTGGCCTCCAGCCCTATAGGGCTCAGCGCGAGAACGCTCTATGTCTCTGACGCGAGCACCTACGACTCGGCGTACGTGTACTTCGACAGCAACCCAATCCTGCTTTCCACTGGCACCACGGTCGGAGTGGAGACGAGCAGTACCGCGGTCGGTGACTGGGTGGACGGTGGAGGTTGGGTCAGCAGTGGCTATGGAGGTGGGTCCCTGATGATCGGGGCCGGTGTGGTGGACACGGTCGCCGCGACCAACGCGGCTGGGCAATCGGGCATCGGCTCGGTACAGGTCGGCAACTAGGGGGGTATGAAGGATGCTCCTCGACTATCGCGGCAAAGTGCACGATCGGATAGGCCGCTGGCTGCTCCAAGAGCGGCTGGGGAGCGGGACCTATGGCACCACCTGGCGGGCGGTCGACGAAGATGGCCGTGCAGCCGCGCTGAAGGTCCTGCCCGAGCCCCCCGGTGACGAGCTACGCGCGCTGTCCTCGGT